>JAHYJD010000177.1 GCA_019429365.1 Bacteroidales bacterium
CCCACTTTGTTGCCATGATTCTATCCAGGCATACATCTGTTCTTTGGTAAACTTCTGATTTTTTCGCATGGGACAAAAGTAGCCCAGCTATGTTGAGCTCACAAGACGGGGTTCGTAGAAGGGATACGGGTAAATAGGCTTAACCATCTTTATTAAGCAAGATTTTTTCTGAATAGGAACGTTGTTAAGCCTGATCATAGGGGGGGATATAAAATGCTGTTGCACTTCCGGTTACCAAAACGGTATAAATCCCATCCTGATAATAATAATGGGAATACGAGCCGGGGTTAGTTACTGTAGCAATGGTGCCATCGCCCCAATCAATGGTGGCGTTTACTGAACCAGTCAGTGCCAGCTTAACCCAGTGCCCCCCCCACCCATAAGAAGGCTGGTATTCCAGGTGGTAATAAAGGCATTCGGATCAAAAGTGCATTCCCCAACCAACTGGTATTCCACATCAAGAACCGCCTGCGGGGCACTACCCTTCGGAGTTCAAAACCGGACCCATCACAATTTTTGGTATTGCCCTAATTACTCACCAATGATGCGGGCTATATGGTTGATGGGTGTACCATTGTAGGAGGTGAACGAACCCCCGATGATGATCTTCCCGTCAGCTTGCAGGGCGGTTGTAAAGACAAGTTCGTTTGCTCCCGCAAGGGGATCAAAACCGTTATCCAGACTGCCGTCCGCATTGAGGCGGGCTATACGGTTTCTGGTGGTGCCGTTGTAGGAGGTGAAATTTCCTGCGATGATGATCTTTCCGTCAACTTGCAGGGCGATTGATAAGACTGTATTGTTTGCCCCGGTACCGGGGTCAAAACCGGTATCCAGGCTACCGTTCGCATTGATACGGGCGACACGATTTCTGCTGATACCGTTGTATTCGGTAAACTCTCCCACAATGATGATCTTTCCGTCAGCTTGCAGGGCGAGTGCTGAGGCTGAAACCATTGCCCCATCACCGGGTTTAAAACGTCTATCCCGTCTACCGTTCGCATTGAGACGGGTGACATTACCCCTGGTGGGGCCCTTGAAGTTGAGAAACATCCCTACGATAAGGATCTTCCCGTCAGCTTGCAAGGCGATTTGGGAGACATAACCGAGTTCTCCCAATATACGGGGGTTGAAGCCGGTATCCAGGCTACCGTCCTTGTTTAGTCGGGCAATCTTATTTCTGGGGGTGCCGTTGTAGGCGTCAAACATACCCGCAATGAGGATTTTTCCGTCAGCTTGCAGGGCGGTAGTGAAGACGGAATAGTCTGTCCCCAAGCCAGGATTGAAAGTGGGGTCAAGGCTTCCAGGTTGGGCCAGTGCCACAAAGCTAAAAGCAGTAAGTGCGAATAAAGATAGTGAGATTTTTTTCATTAAAAAAGATTTTTAATTGTTTCATAAAAAAAGCGGTCCCGGAATGTTAGCGGGACTGCTGCCGGTATAAATTTTGTTTGCAGGCCATGGGCATGAAGGCCGCTAACTGCAAGGGTAATCATCAAAAAAGTAAACAATTTCTTTTTCATAGTTTTTGGGTTTTAGTGTTTTATGATTATTTTCTGATTTACTGATTCATTGTTTAGCTACACACGGCAGAAACGTTCAACTCTTACAACTGAATTCACGTCGAAGTCTTGATTATAGTTTACCCCGTTAAATCACTTTTATTGAGGTTCATTGTTTAAGTTTAACAGCTCAATGCACCATATTAAACTGAATTGTTTCACACGGTAAACCTTTGTGCCCTTAATCAACTTCTGTGCGCAATTAATCCCTCAAGCAACGCACAGAAAAACCAATCCCCTTCTCACCGTTGATGGTTCGGTACACATCGCCGACGCCATAGCTGATGTTCCGGTACCAGGCATTGCCGGTAAAGCTCTCAGTAGAACTCCAGAAGTCACCGTTGTAGCCAATGTTCTCGAAACTCCCAAAGTCGTAGCGGTTGCCGCCCGGAAGGCCTGAGAAGCCAAACTCATCAAATCCGTGATGGGTGTCGTGGGCTTCCCATCTTGGATGCGCAGAAGTATTGCATTCACCACCCAGCGGCGAGTTTATCTGCCGGCAGGATTTAAGGGCATTGCCGGCGCCATTGGGGTTATCCCATTGATTTGGAAAACCCTGTGCCACCAAATAATCAACCAACTGCGTCCATTCAGCATCCGTTGGCACATGCCAGCCCGTTGGGCAAAGGCCGTTGGCATTGTTTACCGCATACCAGTTGTACAATGCTCCGTAGCTGTCTTTCCAACCAATATTGTTATTGTACCATGCAAATGCCCCAGTGATGTTGTTTTGCCAGGCAGAGTTGTTTGTGGGATTTTCAATTGTCGTTCCGTTGCTGTATTGAGTAGTTTTAAGGTTTTCTTTCATCCAGCACTGTGAGCCTATTAGAACGGTGTTGTAGGCATTACCTTCAATGTCGGTGATGGTGGGCATGCCAGGGCAGGGTTGGCCGCCGCTGCCATATTGAAATGTGTAGGTCTGGTCCCCTGAAGGGGTATCAATAATTGTCCGTTCGCCCAGCGCTGATGATGCTGTAAACCGGAGTTGGTCACCCTGGTCAAATACAAAATTATTAAGGTTATTCCCCGATTTATAGTCTTCGATTCCGTTTTGCTGGCCGTTGTATTCCAGATTGCAAACCCCAAAACCGTGTGTATTGGATGGTGAATTGAACATTTT
>JAHYJD010000178.1 GCA_019429365.1 Bacteroidales bacterium
CCACGCCTTTGTTGTTGCGGGCCGCCAGGCTGAAAATGTTCATGTCCTGCGACTGAAAGCCCTGGGTGGCATCGATGAGCAGCAGACAAACATCGGCGCTTTCGATGGCTCTCACCGAGCGCATCACCGAGTAAAATTCAATGTTTTCAGTTACTTTGCCTTTTTTGCGCAGCCCGGCTGTGTCGACCAGATAGAAATCGAAACCAAAGCTATTGTAGCGGGTGAAAATAGAGTCGCGGGTAGTGCCCGGAATGTCGGTCACGATATTTCGCTCTTCGCCAATCAGGGCGTTTATCAGCGACGATTTCCCCACGTTTGGCCGGCCAATCACAGCAAAGCGTGGCAGGTCTTCCAGGGGTTTTTCTTCGGGCACCTTTTCCAGGGCTTCCACCACGGCATCGAGCAGTTCCCCGGTGCCGCTTCCGCTTACCGACGAAATGTTAAACACTTCGCCCATGCCCAGCTGGTAAAAAACTGCGGCATCGGCATGGTGCTTGCTGCTATCGACCTTGTTGGCCACCAGCAATACCTTCTTACCGGAGCGGCGCAGGTTGTCTGCCACGTCTTCGTCCATAGAGGTAACGCCTTCCTGGGTGTCGACCATGAAAAGGATTACCGAAGCTTCTTCCACGGCAATGGCTACCTGGCGGCGAATCTGCTCTTCGAACACATCGTCGGAGCCCACCACATAACCACCGGTGTCGATCACCGAAAACTCCATGCCGTTCCAGTCGCTCTTGCCGTAATGGCGGTCGCGGGTTACCCCGGCCGTTGGGTCCACAATGGCCATTTTGGTTTGGGTCAAGCGGTTGAAGAGGGTGGATTTACCCACATTTGGCCGCCCAACCAGCGCTACTATATTTGCCATAATTTATTTGGAATTTAAAAAAATCGGGGCTGCAAAGATACACATTTTGAGCGGCTTATTGGTCGGAGTATCCGAACCGTCGCAGCTGGGTGTCGTTCTCGCGCCAGTTTTTGTTCACCTTTACGTGAAGCTCCAGGAAAGTTTTTTGATCAAGAAATTTTTCAATGTCCATGCGTGCCTCAGTGCCTACCTTCTTGAGCATGCTGCCCTTGTGGCCAATGATAATGCCTTTTTGCGACTCGCGGCTCACATAAATGATACAGCGGATACGCACCACGCCACCCTCTTCTTTAAACGATTCCACAGCCACCTCTACAGAATAGGGGATCTCTTTCTGGTAGTTCATCAGGATTTTTTCGCGCACGATCTCGGCCACGAAAAAGCGCTGCGGTCGGTCGGTGAGTTCGTCTTTCGGGAAATAGGGCGGAGAAAGGGGCAGCAGCTCAATGATCTTGTTAAGCACCTGGTCGATGTTGAAGTTTTCGAGGGCCGATATGGGCAGCACCAGCCATTCGGGGAAACGCTGTTTCCATTGTTCGCTTTTTGCCACCACATGGTCCATGTCGGACAGGTCGATCTTGTTGATGAGCAGCAGCACGGGTACGCCGGTGTCTTTTATCTGCTGCAGCAATTCCGGCTGTTCAAAATCCTGCTGAATATCGGACATTACAATAAAAATGTCGGCATCCATCATGGTGTTATTTACGGCGCGCATCATGTATTCCTGCAGCTTATAGCCCGGCTGCAGCACGCCAGGGGTGTCGGAAAACACAATCTGGTAGTCGTCGCTGTTGGCCAGGCCAAGGATGCGGTGGCGGGTGGTCTGCGCTTTGGGGGTAATGATGGAAAGCTTCTCGCCCAAAAGGGCATTCATCAGGGTTGACTTCCCTACGTTGGGGTTGCCAATGATATTAACAAAACCGGCTTTGTGCATTTTAAAATTTTGAAGCGGAGCAATGAAGGCCTTGTAGGAAGCAGAAAAATTAATTTTCCCGGCCTTTCTCCTGTGTTTTAATCAATTGGGTTGCAAAGGTAAGCCTTTTTTGCAAAAAATATCTAAAAACATTTGGTAAGACGCCCAAACTTGATTAATTTTGCACCCTGATTAAAACATACTGCGGGGTGGAGCAGTGGTAGCTCGTCGGGCTCATAACCCGAAGGTCATAGGTTCGAATCCTATCCCCGCTACTAAAAAGGACGCCTGTCAACACTGACAGGCGTTTTTTTATTTTTTCTTTCGCAAAAAAGAAGTCATAGGTTCGAACCGAGGAGCGAATGCGACGAGCCTGCCTGCCGGCAGGCAGGTTCATGAGGCCGCACTTTGGCGGCCGAATAATCCCTATCCCCGCTACTAAAAAAGCCTGTTTATCGATTGATAGACAGGCTTTTTGTTTTTTTCTGGCAGCAAAATAGTTCACCATTTACTTTTTGCCCAAGGGAAATGCGGTTTATTTCAGCACAAAGTTTGCCGTTACGCCGCCAATCTGCACCATAAACTCACCGGGTTCGGTGACCCATTTTGAGTCCGCATTGACAAAAGCCAGCTCCGTTGGGTGAATTTCGAATTGAATGGTTTTTGTTTCTCCCGGTTCCAGGTCTATCTTCTCAAAACCTCTCAGGCGCTTAACCGGCGGGGCGATGGAGGCGTAAAGGTCGCTGATGTATAATTGCACCACTTCCTTTCCTGACCTGCTGCCGGTATTGCTTACCTCAACAGAAATACGCACGGGCTGGTCTGCAGTGATCTCTGCGGCAGAAAGCTGCAGATTCGCATAGCTGAAAGTGGTATAGCTAAGGCCATGACCGAATTCGAACTGTGGCACAGAAATGACCTCATGGTC
>JAHYJD010000056.1 GCA_019429365.1 Bacteroidales bacterium
ATGGCATTCGTCGCCATCGCCAAAATAGTCGCGCGAGTCGTTGGGCCACTGGTTGGCTTCGGCCAGCAGCAGCTTGTCCTGGTAGTTGTCGTCCACGTACTTGCGCAGCTGCTTCAGATACTTGTGGGTTTTGGGCAGGTTTTCGCAGTTGGTGCCTTCGGCCTCGAAAAGATAGGGCACTGCATCCAGGCGAAAGCCATCTACCCCGATCTGGAACCAGAAATCCAGAATCTTTAAGATCTCTTTCTGCACACCCGGACTCTCAAAATTCAGATCGGGCTGATGCGAATAAAAGCGATGCCAGTAATATGCCTTGGCTTCGTGGTCGTAGGTCCAGTTCGACACCTCAAAGTCCTGAAAAATGATGCGGGCATCCTTGTATTTCTCGGTCGTATCACTCCACACATAAAAATCGCGGTAAGCACTCCCTGGTTTCGCCTTGCGGGCCCGCTGAAACCATTTATGCTCAGTGGAGGTATGGTTTAGCACCAGTTCGGTAATAATGCGCAGGCCGCGTTGATGGGCCTCTTTCACAAAGCGCTTGAAGTCGGCCAGGGTGCCGTATGAGTGATGAATACCGGTAAAATCGGCAATGTCATAACCGCCATCCTTCAGGGGCGACGGATAAAAGGGAAGCAGCCAAAGGGTATTCACACCCAGGCTTTTTATGTAATCGAGTTTCTGAATAAGGCCTCTAAAATCGCCGATGCCGTCGCCGTTACTATCGTAAAATGAGCGCACGTGCACCTGGTAAATGATGGCATCTTTATACCATAATGGATTGCTTTTTTCAGAAATCAATGAATTCATAAAATTGAAAGAATTAAAATTATTATGCAGAAGTTCAGGGAATTACAAAGATAATAAAAATAAAAAGAAGGCCCAAGGGGCTGAATTACAGGCTTTTTACTTATATTTGAAGTGACTGAGACAAAGGTAAAACATGAAAACAGTCAAGCTATTTTTTCTTTCCTTGCTGCTGATGGGACAGCTTGCCGGCGCGCCCATGGTAACACCCGAGGCGGTGGCCCGACAATACAAGGAGCCGCTGGTGCGGGTGTTTGAATACCGCGACATCCTCAAAGGCGTGCATCCCTTTGTAAAACATCTCTATCCCATTGCCATTGCAAAGGACGGATATTTTTATGTTTTCGACCTGAATGCCGATCAAACCCAATACGAGCTAAAGTTCCACTCACCCACAAACATGCCCGTGCCTGAAGGGGTGCGGGCGGCCTTCCCGCTCGATTTTTACGGGGGAAAGGCCGCATGCATAGTTACCGGTGATGTATTCGACACCCCACAGGGTTATGTTACAATTTTTCATGAGTTTATCCACTGCCACCAATGGGAAACCGTGGAGACAGCCCTGCGGCAAAGCCTGCCCCTGGCTCGCCACGCACAGGAAAATCAGGATTACATGTGGGAGATGTCATACCCTTTCCCTTACGGGGAAAAAAGCGTGGAAGAAACATACCGGCGATTCGTGCATGCCCTCGACCTTGGCGATGAGGAAGCCATTTGGCTCAACCGCAAAGCACTGCAATCTATGCTTAGCCCTTTCGACTATCAGTATATGGCATGGCAGGAGTGGAAAGAAGGCTTTGCATTATTTATTGAAAATAAACTCAGGCATCAACTCGGCCTTGAAAACAACCGGGTAGGACGCAGCGGCAGCCTCAGCCGGCTGGCTTTTTATGCTGGAGGCGAAGCCTACATAAAGTACCTGCTTAAAGAAAACCCCGCATTGGAGACTGATCTTGAGGCACTTTTCCTCAATTTACTGGAAATCTGACCGTGTTTCAACAACAGTTGTTTAAAACATTTATTTTCTTAATTTTGATACCCTGCAATGCAGTCCAATAAAGGTATGCTATTGCGCCCTTACAAATGCTTATTCACCAAAAAAGCACAAACAAATGAAAAAACAACTCTTACTGCTGGCCATGGCCATGTTTATCAGCTTGCCCATCTGGGCGCAGGCCGACGCCCTTTTGGGCATCTGGCTCACGGAAGAAAAAAACTCCCAGGTTGAAATCACCAAAGCACCCAACGGACAATTTATTGGACGCATTGTATGGCTTAATGAACCCCTTGATGAAGACGGAAAGCCAAAAACAGACAAGGAAAACCCCACTGCCAGTCAGAGAAACCAGCGTTTGCTGGGACTGCAGATACTGAAGGGATTTACTTACGATGCAAACAAAAAAGAATGGTCGGGCGGCACCATTTATGATCCCGACAATGGCAAGACTTACAGTGCCTTTATGAAACTCGATGGCAACAACACCATGGTACTCAGAGGTTATGTAATGGGCATGCGCATGCTTGGCCGTAACTCCACCTGGACGCGCGAAAGAGCCAAAAGAGAATAAAAAAACCTTCTGAATAACTGCCTTTAGGGCCCAAATACGGATGGCTTTGAAGGCAGTTATTTTTTTGCCCATAATTGACCTTTCGCCCCCACTCAAACAAACATAATTATGAAAAAATTCAACTTTATCTTTATCTTTCTTCTCTTTTGCCTGCCAACTGCCCTTTTCGCGCAAAGCGAAGAAGAAGCGGTAATTAAAGTGGTGCAGGAAGCCTATATCGATGCCATGCAAAACCTGGGCGACCTTGAGGTGGCCTGCAAAGGTTTTCATCCCGATTTTGAGATGCTGCTGTTTCGCGACGGGCAAATGTCGAAACTAAATATTAAAGACTGGATGGAACGGGTTGAGCAACGCAAGGCCAATCTGCTCTCGACACCGCCAAACATTACAGGAAAATTCCTTGAAGTGGAGATTACCGGTACGGTGGCCTTGGTAAAACTGGAGCTGCACCGCGACAGGCAGCGCATTTTTACAGATTATATCTCGCTATATAAATTTGAGGATGGCTGGAAAATGGTGAGCAAGGTGTATTACCAGCATTAACAAAAAGAAGAGCCTCGATAGAAGCCCTTCTTTTCTTATTGCAACTTCAAAATATCTCTCTCCAGAATTTCCACCGCGTCGGTCACGTAGGCAGTGCATTTTCTTTTGTAAGCAGGATCTTCTGAAGCCTCTATCTGGCCTTCCTGCGTGCCCAGGTCCAGGCCCAGCAATTTGCGGCAGGTGGTGTCCTGGTGTTTTTGGCGAAACGATTTCACAAAGGCGCCGATCATCTCTATCGATAATTCTTTGGAGGCATGGTCGCCCACCCGGTATTTTCCATAAAGATAGCTGATTACCATCATGCCCCCGGTGAGGGCGCCGCAGGTTTCCTGCATGCGGCCCATACCCGAGCCAAAACCCGAAGAAATCCGCAATAAGTCTTCGTCCTTCATGCCAATATCGGTATTAAAGGCAAGCAACACTGACTGGGCACAATTATGGCCTTCCAGAAAGGCCGCTTTCGCTTTTTCCTGACGCTCGGTCATATACCGTGTTTTTTTGAACCAAATGTAAGGCATAAGAAAACACCAGCCGCAGCAAATGAAAAAATCAACGGCAAAAACAACGGCTCAAATCCCGCCAAAATCTTTATTATATTTGCGCAAACTACTAAGATTAAACCAAGAAACTTTGTTATTTCTCTGGCTTTCAAATAGCTTTTTGCTCTTTGCTGAAGCCACAATGAAAATCAATAAATAAGCGCTATGTCCATCTGGCGAGTCATTTTATCCATTTTATTCCCACCCCTGGCCGTGTTCGATCAGGGTTGTGGTTCCATAGTAATCGTTTTTATCCTTACCCTTGCGGGATGGGTGCCCGGGGTGATTGCTGCCCTGGTGATCCTAAACAGGCGCAGATAGCTCGCTTTGACCAGGCAAATTTCCTGAAGCTTCTTAGCGCACAACTTATTTAAATGAAAAAAATAATTACATGCTTTTGGGCAAAGACAACCAGCCCAAAATGCAAATGAGGCAACCTCGTGCTTTCGCATTTGGTCGCCTCATTGCGGGAGGGATTATTAGGAGGTATTATTGGGAGGTATCGTTTATATAAAACCCGATTAAAATATATAACGAATGGAAATCGCCCCTCCATCAGCCCAGAAGCCACTGTATCCAGTTAGATTATAGGCTGGTTTCCAGTCAATGCTTATATTGAAAGGTATTTCTTTGAAGTTATATTCCAGTCCAAGGATAAAATCTATCCCAACAACGGTATAATTTACACCCGGCTCGCCCCATTTTCGCGGACCATATTTATAGGTATAATCGCCATTCCAGAAGCCCACATGTGCGCCAAGGCCATAATACCAGTTCAGGCGGTCAACCTGAAAAGCACGGTTGTGAATTTCGTAAAGACCTGTCAATTCCAAGCCCCTCCATCTGGAGGAAATAAGGCCTTCCAATGCTGTTTTGTTGCTGATAAAATGCTTTATTGTCAGACCGTTGGAAAGACCACCCCGCAGACCAATGCCTGTGTTGTAGTCTTGTGCCTGTCCAAAAGAAAACAGAAATAATGCTAAAAAAGATGTTAAAATTATTTTTTTCATAAGTGATTTGTTGTTGCGAATTCGCAAAATGGTTTTTTGTTTTGCTTCCGGATTTTCCGGGAGGTGGTTAAATTCAATGGTCTTTTGTTTGGTTTGAGCTCCCCTTCTATTTGGCAGATTTAGAATCGGGAGGAGTGATCATGATTTTATTCACCGATCCCTTTTCATCCCTTTTTGCGGCTTTTGCGGCGCGCTTTTCCTTCAGGCTTTTCTGCGGAGCTTTCTTTTCCGATTTTTCTTTTCCTTCCCTTTCGTGTGACATGGCAATTTTTTTTGGTAAGGTAATTACTGAACTTTGTACTACGGGGTTTTCTTAATCAACTTTCGTCCGGCCACATAGGGGATTAATAATGTAATAAGTGCCAAAACAAGCACTAAATGGAATGTGCCGCCGGCATCGTATCCAAGTGTTCCAACAGCCCAAACTATTAGCAGGATGGCTGTAATTATATACAATGCAGTTCTCATGGCAAGTCCAGTTTTGATTATAGCAAAGGTGGGCAGCAAAGCCTGAAAAAGCATTACACTTTAATGAAAAAGAATTACAGATTTCACAGGTTCTCGAGGTTGCCCCTGCGCTTTCGCTTTAACTGTTTATAGAATGAAGGAGTGAGTCCGGTAATTTTCCTGAACTGGTTTGAAAGATGGGCAACGCTGCTGTATTGCAATCTATATGAAATCTCGGTAAGATTCAGCTCATCGTAAAGCAACAGTTCCTTTACCTTCTCAATACGGTGCATAATAATAAACTGTTGAAGTGTAATACCCTTCACCTCAGAAAAAAGATTGGAAAGGTAGGTGTAATTATACCCCACCTTTTCGCTGATGTAATCAGAATAGTTTACTTTGGGTAGTTCGTCGGAAAAGTGGATCATTTCAATGACCACATTTTTGATTTGCTCAATCAGGATGCTTCTATGGTCATCCAGCAACTCCAGTCCCGAGTTTTTCAGATTTACCTTAAGGGCATCATGCTGCTCCTGCGAAATGTCTTCATGGGTCTCAACCACGCCAAGGTCCACCGAGAAGAACCTTATCCCAAGATTTTCCAGCTCTTCTCTGACCACCATCTTGCACCGAAGGCTGACCATATACTTAATAAAGAGTTTCATCTTTTCAGCCTTTGTTTTTTCGATTGTAGATGTAACTCATATGTAGATTATTCTCCTGTGAGTGGCCGATCTCCTCATGCGCGTTTCACAAGATGAAAATCCTCTGAAAGGTACAAAGAAAAATCCATTCTGTCAATATTTAATGCTACTGCATATGGTTTTTAAAACCCCGGATGACAGCCAAACGCAAAAATCAAGTAAAATATTTAAAAGGCGTGAATAATGTAACTCTTAGGGTAAGTTATGTAACATTAACCAGGCATTAGGAAGCTACCTTTGTAAAAATGATAAATCCCTTAAATTATGAAAAAGTTTAGATTGAGCTTAACAATGATGCTGATGGCAACTGTAATATTTGCAAGTTGCTCGTCGATGAATAAAACACAAAAAGGAGCTGTAGTGGGAACCGCTACCGGCGGTGCCATGGGTGCTGTAATTGGCAAGGCTTCTGGAAATACCGCCATGGGCGCAATCATAGGCGCTGCTGTGGGAGGTACCGCTGGTGCCGTAATTGGCAACCAAATGGACAAACAAGCTGAAGAAATTGCAAAAACCGTTCCCGATGCCAAGGTGCTTCGCGTAGGCGAAGGTATCATGGTAGAATTCAGCAGTGCCGTATTGTTTGGATTCGACCAGTCGAACCTGTCGAATGATGCAAAAACCAGCCTTGATAAACTGGTAAAGGTGCTGGAAGGGTATCCTGATACTGACATTGAAATTCAGGGGCATACCGACAGCAAGGGTAGTTTAACTTACAACCAGGGTTTGTCTGAAAGGCGTGCTATTGCCGTTTCAGATTACCTGATTACGAAAAACGTTTCCGTTGGCCGTTTAACAGTTGTTGGATACGGCGAAACTTTACCGAAGTATGTGAATGACACCGAAGATGGTCGTGCACAAAATCGCAGGGTTGAGTTTGTAATTACGGCCAATGACAAAATGCGCGCTGAAGCCGAAGCTGCAGCTGCCGCAAACCAATAAAAATTATTCACTTAAACAAAACAATTAAATGAAAAACAAAATTTTTTCAATTGCAATAATCCTTATGCTTACCGCTTCTATGGCCATTGCTCAAAGGCCTGGAGGCCAAAGGACCGCATTCGGTGTGTTGGGAGGCGTGAACCTTCAGAACATTAATGGTAAGGATTTCTCCGGAGATAAACTTGAAAATGATATGATCATTGGTTATCATGCCGGATTGAATATTCAGATACCCATTGCGTCAGAATTTTATTTCCAGCCTGGCGTGCTGTTTTCAACCAAGGGCGCTAAGATCGTTAACGACCCAATTCAAAGAACAATAAACCTTTCGTATATAGAAGTTCCCCTGAACCTGGTTTATAAAGGTTTGCTGGGAAACGGATATGTTATGGTGGGTTTTGGCCCCTACGTTGGTTACGCCTTTAAAGGCACGGATAAATTTGAAGCCGGATCAATTTCTTACGAGAATGATATTGAATTTGTAAATGTGGTAGATGCCACTGATGATCTTTTAGGCAGTTATTCTAAAGCACTCGATGCAGGCGCAAACATTTTTGCCGGATACGAGCTGGCCGGCGGCTTATTCTTTCAACTAAATACCCAATTGGGATTGCTGAAAATTAATCCTGAAGATAACAGGTTCCCCGGTGATAACAAAAGGGAGTATAGAAACACTGGTTACGGTGTATCTCTTGGATACCGGTTTTAACAGATAATAATAATTATAATACCCAGGATTAATTTCAGGGGCTGTCTTAAGGGTGATAAAACATCTAAAAGGCAGCCCCTTTCTTTATGGGGTTTGTTTAAAGCTTGTAATATCTACAACCGACAACTGGCATTTTGGTTCTACGCCGATTAGGATGCCTTCCATATGAACCAGGCAAAGGGTTTTACTGTCATAACCAAGTTTCACTTCGCAAGATTGCTTGGCTTTACTTCTAAAAACTTTACCAAAGAATTGGTTAAAAATGGGCTTGGACTCATCGGAAACAAAAAGTTTAAAGTTACTTCCCAGCAAACTGAAGCGTTTCTCATCGAGTATTTCGGCAGCAGTAAAATTCAGGTCGCTAATGGTACCGTCTGACTCAAGGGTTAAAAAACCCACTGGTGCCAGGTCGAACAAAAGCGTATATTTTTTAAGGGCCGCTTCTGCGGTTTCAATGGCCAGTTGCAACTCTTCGTTCTGCATTTCGAGTTCAATCTGGTGCACCTGCAGTTCATGCAGAAGTTTTTTTGCGTCAATTTTCTGATTTTCCTGGTCAAGTTTTTCTTTCTTCATTCGAAGAATTTCTTCTGCTTTCTTGCGCAAAATCCGGGGGTTTGTATAATCGGAATCTTCTATTACCATGGTTTTGTTTATTAAGGGTTCGTTATTCGTATCCACTAGTGTTTCATTTTCTTAAGTTCGGATATGTTGATAAAGGTGATGACCAGGCCATCTATGCGATCTTCGAAAGTCCGGTAGGGCATTATCCGAACGTTAAACCATTGCCCATCCTTTCCGGAGATCTGTTTTTCGATAAATACCAGGGAGTTTAAAACTTCCAGGGCATCCTTAGCCATTTCAGGGTAATTAATACCAGAGACCTGGTCGGTGATTGGACGCCCGATATCACTTTTTATCAATTTAAAAATTTTGGTTGCCTGGTTGGTATAACGCCTTATGTTCAACTCCTTGTCGAGAAACAAGGTAGCAATATCGGTGCTGTTGAGCAGGTTTTTCATGTCATTATCCAGGCGCGAATAGTCATCTACCTTGGCCTGCAACTCAGCATTAACGGTTTGAAGCTCTTCATTGAGGCTTTGCATTTCCTCTTTTGAGCTGGTAAGCTCCTCGTTGGTTGATTGCAACTCCTCATTGGCCGATTGCAGTTCTTCGTTGGCCGATTTGAGCTCTTCCTGTGAGGCCTGCATTTCTTCCATCGTACTTTGCATCTTTTCCAGGGTGCTTTGCAATTCTTTTTCCAATTCTGCTTCCCTAGGGGTGTCCAAAGATTTCTTTCCTGTCCTTGTTTTCATTTGAATGTCGTGAACTTCGGTAACATCCGTAAAAATTATCATTACCATATTTCTTAATGGCTCCGGTTTGTCAATCCATTGAATGGTAATATTCAACTTTTGCTTACCCCCATTGGTTCCTACCTGCTGATTGCGCAGCACCACGGTTCCTTTTTTTCTAATGGCCTGGTTAAAAGCCAACGGAAACTCATTTCGCAAGCCTTCGTGCAACATGGCAAACACATTCATGTTCGCTTTTCCTGCTGCAGGTTCAAGGTATTTGCCAGTGCGGCCCGAAATATAAACAATATCCCCTTCTTCATTTACCAGCAAACCCGGAGGCGAAAAATGCTGAAGAAGCAACTGATCGACATGTTCCTGAATATTCAATCCAGTGATTGCAGCAGGTTGTTTTTCAATATGTTCGGTTTTGTTGCGCGAAAAGGAAGAAGGGAAATTGAACAAATCAGGCACCAATGCATCGGCCGATCGTTGGTAAATTTTCAGGACCGAGTCAATAGGTTTATAAAAATGACCGAGGGTACCAAGGGATTCTGAACTGCCTAGTAGCATTATCCCCTCGGGGTTCAAACTATAAAAGAAAAGCTTCAGTATCTTCACCTGCAATTCGGGTTCCAAATAAATGAACAGGTTTCGGCACGAAAGAATGTCAATCTTAGTAAATGGCGGATGCATGATAATATTATGCTGGGCAAATACGACCATCTCCCTTATTTCGCTGTTAATACGGTAACCGTCATCTGTTTTGATAAAAAACCGGTTCAACCGTTCGGGCGAAACATCAGCAGAAATATTCTCTGGGAAAAGGCCCCTTCTTGCAATTTCAATGGAATCCTGATCGAGGTCGGTGGCAAATACCTGCAGGGAAATGTTGCGGCGGGGCTTAATGGTCTCCAATACCTCTTTAAAGATAATGGCCAGAGAGTAAGCTTCTTCTCCGGTAGAACAACCGGCCACCCATGCCCTGAGCGTTGCACCGGCATTTTGCCTCAGCAAAATTTCGGGAAAAACACTTCTTTCAAACTTTTCCCAAACTTTTTTGTCGCGAAAGAAATTTGTGACCCCAATGAGCAATTCCTTAGAAAGAATGTCTATTTCCTTTGGGTTTTCTTGCAGCAAGGTGACGTATGAAGAAATCTTGTCGATTTTATGGACCCCCATGCGCCTTTCGATACGGCGGTAGAGCGTGCTTTTTTTATACAACGAAAAGTCGTTGCCGGTAAAAGTTCGCAGCAGGATGATAATCTTTTGGAGGGCGCTTTTATCCTTCACTTCGGTTTCAGGGGAAATTTTTACAAACGGAAGGAGTTTTTGAAATTCCAGGAGTTTTTCTGGCAATTTGCTGGCCGGAGCCACAATGTCAACCAAAACGGAATTAATGGCATTTCTGGGCATGCTGTCGAATTTGGCCGTTTCTGGGTCCTGAACCAATACGATCCCATTTTTCTCTTTTATTGCCCTGAGCCCGGCGCTTCCGTCGGAGCCCATGCCCGAAAGAATAATGCCAACACCAAGGTCTTGGAGGTCATCGGCAAGGGAGCGCATGAAAAAATCGATGGGTAGCCGCAAGCCTCTGGCTTCCATGGGCTCAAACAAGTAAAGGTTGCCGTTTAAAATCGACATGCTCTTGTTGGGGGGAATGACATACACACAGTTTGGCTTAACCACCATACCGTCTTTTGCCTGGGAAACCTTCATTTTAGAAATGCGCTGCAATAACTCAGGCAGCATGCCCTTTTGTGTAGGATCTAAATGTTGTATTACCACATAAGCCATGCCACTGTTTTCGGGCACATTGGCCAGAAACAGTTCAATGGCTTCCAGGCCACCGGCCGAGGCTCCAATTGCAACAATGGGAAAAAGTTTTGTTTTTGACTCCAATGCAAGGCTCTCAGAAACCTTTTTGGAAGCAATGAGGGTTGATTCGGGCCGGTTTTTAGTAGATTTTGCCATTTATTAAACGCTAAATTAAGAAAAAACCGAAAATGCGCTACACCATGTTGTATTGCCCGATCTGTGACCCTGCACCTTACACCTTTTTGGTTTTTATAAAATGGGAAAATTCCCAAGATGCAAGTTTAATCAAAACCCAAAAAAAAACCGCGCTCCCTCCCCCTTTTTCAATAAAAAAAATCAGGGCTTATAATAGGTCAGTGCTTCGGGCATAAACTGCCTCAGTTTTCTCATTCTGGTATTATCAGAAGGGTGGGTGCTCAGGAACTCTGGTGGGCTTTCCCCGCCTGCTGCTGACATCCTTTCCCAGAATGGGATGGCTTCGCGCGGGTCATAACCAGCCATGGCAGCAAATATCAGCCCGTATTGATCGGCTTCTGTTTCCTGTTGCCGCGACCAGGGCAACATGGCCCCCACGGTGCTTCCAATGCCATACGACATTAAAAACAGCTCCTGGGTTTGCTGGGGTTGCTGGGCCAATGCAACCTGCAGGGCCACACCTCCCAATTGCTGCACCATGGCCTGGCTCATTCGTTCATTGCCATGTTTGGCAATGGCATGAGCAATCTCATGGCCCATAACAATAGCCAACGCTGTTTCATTTTGGGTTACCGGCAATAAGCCGGTGTATACGGCCACTTTACCGCCTGGCATGCACCAGGCATTGACCACCTCTTTTTCGTCGATGGTGCTGAATTGCCAGCTATACCCCTCGAGTATAGACCCCATACCCTGACTGGTATAATAGGCTGTAACGGCCTTGGCAATGCGCGATCCAACCCTGGTTACCATGGCAGCACTTTGGTTGTTGCCCGGGCTTAACACCTTGTGTTCGCTCAAAAAGGCCCCGTATTGGTCAACCGCCATCATTTGCATCTCTGATTCGCTGACTAAATTCAGCTGTTTTCGGCCAGTAACCTGGTTTAAGGCACAACCTGCCAGCAGCAAGGTGATGACAAGCAAAAAAAATGTTTTTTTCATTTGGTTCTTGAATTCATTGAAAAGGCCATCATGGCTGCCAACCTGAACAGAAACAATGTTCGGGTTAGGAAATTAGTTCTGGTTATTTTCATCCTGAGTAATCTTCTTTATTAAAAAATCCACCCGATGTCCGGTAATAATCTTTGAAATTTCTGCTTTCGCCTTGTCAAGCAAAGCCAGCATTTCCACATACCGCACTTCGGCCGCTGCTTGGTATACCAAGGGCTCAAAAGTGGCAAATCCCAAAAACTCTTGTTTTACATCAACAGCCTTGATTTTCTGGTTTTCATTTTTTCCAAACGTTTCCATGGGGTAAATTTAATGTAGGTGAAATCGGTTTCACAATACAAAGGTTATGCTTTTTGAAGCTGAAAGCCTTACACCTTTTCTTTAAAGAATTACAAAAGTCACGGGTCTGGTTTTTACTCAGGTTACCGCATGAATTATGTAGCGAAGTTCGGCACTTGTCTTTCCCAGTTTATTAGCCAGCCGCTCAATCATTATGGTTTCCTTACCATCATAATAATGCAAATCTTCATCCGTAATAGAAGGAAACTTTTGCTTGAGTTTTTCTTTTCTCTCCTTCCAGGATCCTGTGGTATTTTGTTTCATAACGTCTGGATTTGATTGCAGAAAACTGAAACGCTTACAATTGAATGTTGCTGAGCGAATCGAAGAGGCCGAATGCCTTTAACAGCCAAATGATTACAACGATAACCACAACCACATTCAGAATCGTTTTTATTTTACGATCCATGGGTATGTAATTGTTAACCAGCCATAAAAGGAGGCCTGCAACAATAAGTACAACTAAAACGGTAAGTAGCGACATGATAATTTGGGTTTAGGGTTTATTCAAAGTTAAGGTACCGGGAGTCCAAAAATGTTACGAAAATTCAGGAAATTATTACATAAATCACACATTGCGGTGAGAAGCCGGATTTTTCTTTATTGTTTAGTCAGGTCGGATTAACGGGACGGTATCCCTGATTATATGGATGGTATCCCTGATAAAAGGGGTAGTATCCCTTGGTGCCGCTCTTGATATTGAATCAGCCCTGGCTTTTTCATCCTCCCTGGCTTTTCTTCTGAAATACCCCCTGAAAAGGAAATTTTGCTTGAGGGCTTCCAGGTTTTCATCGAGCCCTTTTGAGCTTCGTTTCAGGTTCAACATGGTCTCATTCAGGTTTCCTGCCATGACGGTATCCTGGATTAAACTGCCAAGGGTTCCCTCTCCGCTGTTAATCCGCACCATGATTTCACCCAGCTGGTGCGAGGCAATTTCTGTTTTTGCTGCAGTTTGCTGTAAGCTCTCCATAAATGCATACACGTTTTCTTTTGTCGTTTCAATGGTTTCATCTAGCCCTGCCGAACTTTTCTTGAAGTTCCCAATGGTCTGGCTGATGTTTTCTGCAATGGTTGAATCTGAGATTAACCTGCCCAGGGGGCCTTGTCCGCTATTGATATTTACCATCACTTCAGCAAGTTCCAGGGTGATTATTTCAACATTTCCGGCAGTTGCACTCAAACTCGCCATAATGGCGTCGGTTTCAACCGGTTCTTTCGATTCAATTTGTTGTCCGTCCCTGATTACGGGTGATTCAAAGCTGCCCTGGGTAATAGTTAAAATACGGTCGCCAATAATACCTGATGATCCTATACTGGCCTGGCTATCCGCTTTAATAAATTCCTGCACGTCTTTCCTGATAAGCAAGTCGACCTGCACCGTTGAGTCATTAATAATCATAATGTTATCCACAATGCCCACGTTGATGCCAGAGAACCTGACATTGTTTCCCACCTGCAAACCGCTAATGTTATAAAAACTGGTTGTTACTTTAAACACCGGGCTAAACAGGTTCTTTTGCTTGCCTATGAAAAAAATGGCAATAACAAAAATTATCAAGCCAATAAAAATAAAAATCCCAAGCTTGACTTTAAAATTTTGAGTTTTTGCATCCATGATTATATTGTGTTAAATTATTTCCTGGTTAAACCACTATCTGAAAAAAGACTTGATTAAAACATCCGCCGACTTTTCAAAATCAACAACTTTCCCTTCAAGATAAACCGCACCGTTTTGCAGCATAATTATTCGGTCGGCAGTAGCGCGGGCGCATTCAATATCGTGTGTTATTATGAGTGATGAGGTTTTGTATTTTTTCTGCACTTTATTAATGAGCTCACTGATTTCATCTGATGTAATGGGATCGAGTCCGGTTGTTGGTTCGTCGTAGAGCATGATCAAAGGATCAACTACTACAGTACGAGCCAGGCTTACACGTTTTCGCATTCCGCCAGAAAGCTGTGAAGGCATTTTATCTAAAGTGTCTGACAGTCCCACATTTTCAAGGGCTTCTTCCACTTTTTCATTCATTTCTTTTTTGGTAAGGTCCTTTCTGACTCTTTTCAAAGGGAATTCAAGGTTCTCTTTAATGGTCATTGAATCATACAGGGCACCGCTCTGAAAAAGAAAACCAATTTTTTTGCGCACCTCGGCCAACTCCTTCCTGCCCATTTCATTTACATCATCGCCAAGCACTTTTACGGTTCCTGAGTCGGGCATTAGCAAGCGCACAATGCATTTTATCAGGACAGATTTTCCTGAGCCTGATTTTCCGAGCACCACCAGGTTTTCGCCATTGTATAGCTTGAGCGACAAATCATCCAATACCTTAAGGTTTTCAAAACCAATGCTTAGGTTTTCTATTTCAACCACCTCTTTGGGTGTTTTAATAACTTCTTTAACAAGGGGTACAGATTCAGCCATCTCCTTCATTTTTTCTGTTTTAGAGCATATCGGTAATTTGCACCGCAACCAGGTCGATAATAATTACGAGCAGCGAAGAAAGCACTACAGCCGAATTGGCGGCTTTGCCCACGCTTTCGGTACCACGTCCTGCATTATATCCTTTATAGCAACCCACAAACCCAATGGCGGCGCCAAAAAAGAAGGTTTTAATAACCGCGGGAAACAAATCAAGGAAGTCGATGACGCTGAAAGCCTGGGAGAAGAACAATACAAAAGTTACATCGCCTTTAATATTTGCGCCGGCCCAGCTTCCCAAGATGCCCAGGGCGTCGGCATACAAAACCAAAATGGGTATCATTAAAGTGGCTGCCAACACCCTGGTAACTACCAGAAACCGCATTGGGTTGGTCGATGATACCTCCATGGCATCAATCTGTTCGGTAACCCTCATTGAGCCCAGTTCGGCACCCATACCCGATCCAATCTTACCTGCGCAAATGAGGGCGGTAATAACCGGGCCCATTTCCCTGATAATGGACAAGGCCACCATGCCGGGAAGCATGGAAACGGCACCAAAATCGGCCAGGGCAGGTCGCGATTGTATGGTCAGCACCAACCCAATGATCAGGCCAGTTATCGAAATAAGCGGCAGGGTTTTATACCCGATAAGGTAGCACTGTCGAAAGAATTCCTTAAACTCAAAATCGCGCGAAAAAGCTTCGCGGGTGGTGCGCCCCAAAAACAAAAAGAAATCAGCGATAGTTGAAAAGAAAACATTTGCTATTCGGGTTTGCTCAAATGTTCTCTCGCCCAGCTTTTCGGCTTGCTTCTTTACATCCCTAATCTTTGGGATCTTTCGTAACACCGGACCAATGATCTTCACCATAACATATCAAGATTTATCCAAATCGGTTTTTTCATGCCGTGGTTTGTTAACTGCTGCCTGGATTTTGATCACAGCAGCAAATTATTTTTATTAAAAAAACCGGAAAGCCAGCTTAGTTTTTAGCTGCGCCATCCGGTCATTTATATGGAGCCACCAAGGACAGTTTGACCTGCACTTTTCAGGGCTTGTCAGGGGCAGGCACTTTTTTGTGAAAAAGGCGTTCGAGCAAACCCTGGGCATAGGATGCAATATCATCAGGATGCCTGGCTATTAAGTTTGTTATCCCAAATTGCAAGGCTATACCCAAACTCCTTTTTAAAATGTTTTTCGAAGCCCCAAAAACAACCCTTTTCGAGAAATAACCGGTGGCTAAACCCGCAGCAGCTCCTGCAATATTTGTCAACAAAAATGGCGAAGACGATATTTCCCGAACAGCGCTTTTAAGCATATTTGCAGGCTTTAAACTTTCAAAGGTTTGGTTAAACTGCGCTCTTAAAAGCTGCCCCTTTACTTCCTGATCGGTTTCCAAAAAACGAATGGCATTTTTTATGTCAGCAGCAGAAGTTATGTTTTCCATTTGGTTTTTATTTAAACATCAATTTTATGATGTAATTCTGAAAATGCTTCTTCAGCCATTTATGCATGAAAAAGTGCAAAACAACTGCTATGACAAGATAAAAGCCGGCCACAATAAAAAACCCAAGAAATAATTTTCCAAGCATTTCACCTAGCCAGAAAGCCAGTCCAAAATTCAGCAACATCAAAAATGAAGCAATTACCACAAAAACAATAGCATTGGGCAAAAAGGAGGAAGCAACATCCGATGTCCTTTCCAGGGCTTTAAGTTTTATCAGTTCAAGACTGGTAACACCATAATCCACTGCTTTTTCGTAAAGCGACTCAATCAGTTTTGCATTTTCTTCCATGCCAACCTCCCAGTGTTTCTTTAAGTTTATTTAAAGGTCGGCTCCGGCTTTATGCTTTTGGGCATAGTCAGCAACTTCCTCTTTTACTTTGTCAAATTTCTCGGTAATATTATCGCGAAAATCATTGAACTTTTTCTTCATTGATCCTACGTAATCCTCACCCGTATGAGAAATTTTTTCCCTGGTAACTTTGCCTTTGTCAGGAGCAAATAAAATTCCCAACAAAGCCCCGGCTGAAACGCCGGCCAATACACCTAACAATACTTTTCCTGCACTCATTTTTTTGTTTTATTTAAAGGTTAATAATTCTTGTTTTTTATAAAATCTTTCTGCCTTGTATTACCTTAATTATTACGGCTATTATAGCAATTACAAGCAGAAGGTGAATAATGCCACCAGCCTGAAAGCCAATAAATCCGATGGCCCAGGCAATGATCAATATTACCGCGATGACGTAAAGTAAATTTCCCATGATGTTGTTTTTTAATGTTTAATTAATGCCTCTCAGAGAGGTTGAAAAATGCTTGTAAACCCCTTGGTTTACTTTTTGGGTCCGAGCAAAAGGATGCCCCCGCCAACAACCATAACTGCCACACCGATAAGTGGCGACCAGGAAACCCTGTTCGTTTTATCGCGGGAGATCTGGATCTCGCCAATGTCGACCACCTTTTCGCGGGTAATGTATTTAAACCCTGTGAAAAGAGTGATCAGGAGTCCAATGACCAATACTACCAAGCCTATCTTTTTCATGTTTCTAAAGTAAAAGGATAAGTAGCAGTATTACAACAATTAAGGCGCCAATAGAAAGATAGACACCACCACCATTTAAGGTAAGGGTTTTGTCAATTTGACGTACTTCTTTGCGAAGGTCCCTTTTTTCAGCCCTGGTAAGGTCCGTCTTGTCCATCTCGTTTATTTCTTCGAGCCGGGCAAGTAAAGCTTCCGATTCTGCTGCAAGGGCTGCATCGGTATCAACCGTTTCAATAGCCGCATTGGTAACCGGGTCGTCTCCCGGACCTGCTTTTACCTGGGTTGGAAGCAGAAAAATCAACAGCAAGGCTGTTGCCATGTAGATTGCTAATTTTTTCATGTTAAAATGTGTTTGAGTGCACGCAGCTGGCGAGCTCAGTTGTGAAGGATTTTCCACATAGTAAATGTAAGGCCCCGTAAAGGAAAATATGTTACACCCTGTTGGATAAGTATTACATATTTCACAGATAATCGGGGTTTTCCCCGGAACAAATGATTTGAATAGTTGTTGATAAAAAAAAGATCAGATGGAACCAAAGAACTACCTCATTATTGGCGGCACCTCCGGTATAGGCGCTGCCCTGGCCGAAGCCCTCTCAAAGGAAGGCCATCAATTATTTATCGTTTCGCGCAGCGAGGCTCCGGATTTGCCCGAAGGGGCAAAATATCTTAAAGCGGATATCCTTGATCTGCAAATCGATCTTAGCAGCTTTCTTCCCGAGGTGCTTCACGGCATGGCCTACTGTCCGGGCAGCATCAACTTGCGCTCGTTTAAGGCCCTGAAGCCGGCCGATTTCGAGGAGGAGTTCCGCATAAACGTTTCGGGCGCGGTGACCGCCATAAAAGCAGCCCTGCGACCCATGCAGAAGGCCGGACAAGCATCGGTGGTAATGTTCTCGACCGTGGCAGTGCAAACCGGCCTGCCATTCCATGCTTCCATTGCCGCATCGAAAGGGGCCGTAGAAGGCCTTACGCGCTCGCTGGCCGCCGAATTTGCTCCCGGCATACGATTCAATGCCATTGCCCCATCCCTAACCGACACCCCGCTTGCCGCGCGCCTGCTCAACGACGACGCCAAACGCGAAGGCGCCGCCCAGCGCAACCCTATGAAGCGATTTGGATTGCCAAACGACATAGCCCAGGCAGCCTTGTTCTTGCTAAGCGAGAATTCTTCCTGGGTCACAGGGCAGGTGCTTCACGTGGATGGGGGCTATGGTGCGCTGAAGGTTTGAGTCGCGCTAAATAAAAAATCTGCCTGAATAGTGGTAGTTTTGCAATTAAACAGCAGAACTTTATGAGACCATATATTCTGGCCGAGAAAAACTGGGATGCCCTGAAAGAGGAGAAAATTGAACTGGCAATTTTGCCATGGGGAGCCACCGAGGCGCATAATTACCACCTCCCCTATTCAACCGATAACATTGAATCGGATTTGATTGCCGCAGAAGCCGCCAGAATTGCCTGGGAAAAAGGCGCAAAAGTGATGGTGCTGCCCACCATCCCCTATGGCGTAAATACCGGCCAGCGCGATATTTACCTGGATATCAGCATTAACCCAAGCACACAGTTGGCCATCCTTTCTGACATTGTGGATGGGCTAAATCACCAGGGAATTTTCAAACTGGTAATCCTGAACAGCCACGGTGGTAATGATTTCAAACCCATAATCCGTGAGCTGGGCGTGAAATACCCGAAAATGTTTCTGAGTGTTGTAAACTGGTATCAGTACCCCTGCCTTAAAGATCACTTCGAAAACCCCGGCGACCATGCCGGCGAAATGGAAACCAGCCTGTTGCTGTATCTGCGGCCTGAGCTGGTTTTGCCAAAAGAGCTTTGGGGCGAAGGTAAAGAGAAGAAAAACAGGATCAGCGCCTTCGGGGCAGGCTGGGCCTGGACCGAGCGAAAATGGCCGCTTATAACAAAAGACACCGGAGTGGGTGATCCTAAACTTGCTACCCGCGAAAAAGGCGAAAAATTCTTTTCTGCATTAACCAATCGAATTGCTGAACTGTTTATTGAACTCTGCAGCACCAGCCAGGAAGAAATGTACGAATAGGCAATACTAGCCGCTCAAAAAGTTAAATGTTCGTTTTTTTAAAACGCCTGTACGGAAACGGACAATAATCAATGTGTTTATATTGATTATTTTTCATAATCTATTGATCTAATTACACATACCTCAATTGGTATAAATTTCGATATGCCAAATCTATCTGTTTTTCAACAAACCTGTAATCTTAAAAAAATGGCAATGAAAAAGTTTTTTAAGGGAATTCTCTGGATTCTTGGCGGTTTTGTTTTGGTGGTTTTGGGGCTAACAATTTTTATCTGGATTAATAGCCCCGGAAAGACTGCCCCGTTTACCGGCGCTGACGGCAAGCCGATTGCAGGCAGTATCGCGGCAGTTGAAAAGATCAGCCTGGGTGGAGTTGACCAATACCTGATCATAAGGGGAGCGAACCAGAACAACCCTGTGATGCTCTTTTTGCATGGCGGCCCGGGGAGCCCTGAGTATGCTTTTATGAAAGAATTCAACCCATACCTTGAGAATGATTTTGTAATGGTTTACTGGGAGCAGCGCGGGGCAGGCAAGTCCTGGTCAAAAAATATTCCGCCCGAAAGTATGACCCTTGAGCAGATGATCTCCGACACCCGCGAACTAAGTGAATACCTTGCAACAAGGTTTGGAAAAGAAAAAATATTCGTTATGGGGCACTCATGGGGCTCTTTCCTTGGCATCCTGACAGCTTATCAATACCCGGAACTTTTTCACGCCTATTTTGGCATCGGGCAGGTAGCCAACCAATACAGGGCCGAAAAGGTTTCTTTTGAATGGGTAAAGGAACAGGCCCGGAAAAACAACGACAACAAGGCTATTGAAACACTGGAAAGCCTCAAATTCCCCGATTTGCAGGCAGATACCGATGCCTGGAAAGCATTCCTTATGCCGGAGCGAAATTTTGTGATGCGCTATGGCGGTGGGGTAACCCGGGAATTGAAGAGCATGGTACCACTCGTAAAAATAGTCTTCACAACAAGGGAATATACTTTCAGTGATAAAATGAATTTTATGAAAGGAAGCATGTTCTCCCTTGAGCATTTATGGCTGGATGTAGTCAATACAAACCTCTTTAACACAATTTACAGCATGCAGGTTCCGGTTTACATTTTCCAGGGAGTATTTGACTACCAAACCCCCTATGTGGTTGCCAGGGAGTTTTTCGAGCAGCTAAAAGCCCCTCAAAAGGAGTTTTTCACTTTTGAAAAGGCTGCCCACAGCCCCTTGTTTGAAGAGGTGGAACGTTTTAACGGACTTATCAACGATTTACAAAAATTATAACCCACTCAAAATCTTTATGTTACACTAAATTACATGTCTTTGGTGTATCTTTCTTTTCAAAACAAAAAAACAAAATAATCATGAAAAAATCTCTTCTAATCTCCGCATTGTGCTTTTTTGCCATAATGGTATTGGCGCCGGGAAAATTTGCCGCCCTTAATGCCCAACCTATTTCTGAGCAGCAACAGGAAGCTGCCGATAAAACGGGGGTTTCGCGGCAAACCATTGTAGCCATTGAGAACAGAAAATATTTCCCGACACTCGAACTCGCTTTTCGCATTGCACATGTTTTCAAAGTGCAACTCGAAGATGCTTTCACC
>JAHYJD010000179.1 GCA_019429365.1 Bacteroidales bacterium
CGTACCTATTCAGCACTGCCACAGATTGTGGCAAGCGGCACGGCGAGGCGTCCATCAGGCAGGTGAGCCGGCCCGATCGCCGCAAGATGGGGTGCTGCTGGATGGTTATTGAAAAACAGCGAATACCATTGCCGTGCCGGTGGCCTTCTTGCTACTATGCGGCTGGCAGTGGTCGGGCGACACCAAAACAAAACCTGATTAGCGCTAATCTTCCGCAAGGCGTAGTTTGTGCTCTGGAATCATTCCAGATCTGGCCGCCACGACCACGAGTCGCTTGAACATGCCAGGGAGATCAAATCTACGGTTAAAGCGGTATTGAAACTCGCCAAGATAGCGGTGGGCATATTTTTCAAAGTCAAATGCGTGGTACGTGCCAATGATAGCATTTTTCAGATTTCCGAGGATTGTGTTAACCCACCGGAAACAGGCCATGCTGGTGCTTTTACGACCTTTACCAACAACTTCCCTCTGATGGAGGCAGCCTGCGGCTTCAACAGCTTGAAAGCAACAAAGTCCATCTGAAACCACAATAGACGATGGCCTCAAGTGGCTTTTAGCCCATGATTCTACGTCTTTTTTACCGAAACTCTTCACGGTCGAAAAGACGGCATAGAGCGGGTGTCCTTGGTTATTGGTTTGCACTGCAGCAATGAACGGCACTTTGTTTTCGGAGCCCCGTCCGACCTTGCCGCCGGGCAATTCTCCACCAAGATAAGCATCATCGATCTCTATGCGCTCCGAAAGCATGGTGGTTTGCTCACGTTCAAACATGACCTCCATAAGTTTACCTGATTAGCGCTAATCTTCCGCAAGGCGTAGTTTGTGCTCTGGAATCATTCCAGATCTGGCCGCCACGACCACGAGTCGCTTGAATCATGAAAAATACCACGGGGCATAGGACATCTACGGTCCTACCCCATACGCTGCGGAAGATTAAAAGGTGTTGAAAAGTAGCTCCCTAAACCCGAGTGTTTTGGCCCAATAGCTCTTCAGCTTTGTTTTTTTCGTTACATTTTGGGCTCTTCCGCAGAATCTGTGGGTGGATTTCAGAAAAAATAGGCCTGGGCAGCTACCTGGTTAATAAAAAACAAAAGCATCCCGTCTTCAAATCCGGCAGTATGAGTTTCGACAAAGAAAACCATCACTGGAAAAGGAGAACGGGATGCAACTCAAGTCTATACTGAATCGGATTCAAATTCACCATGGTTTTGTGTTTGGCTCTATCCGTTTGGTTGAGAAGCCCACGAGGTTACTCCTCGAAATCGAAATTCGACCGCGCAAGGGCAGCCGCCCTCTTTGTTCGGTTTGCGGCAATGCCGGCCCCGGTTACGACACCTTGCAGGTCAGGCGTTTTGAGTTTGTTCCGTTGTGGGGCATCGCCGTATTCTTCCTGTATGCCATGCGGCGAGTGGATTGCCCTCGATGCGGCATCAAGGTGGAACGGGTTCCATGGGCCGAAGGGAAGAATCACCTGACTACCACCTACGCCTGGTTTCTTGCCAAATGGGCAAGACGTCTCTCGTGGAAAGAGACCGCCGATGTCTTTCAGACCAAATGGGACAACGTTTTCCGCTCTGTAAAGATGGCCGTTGCCTGGGGACTCGCCAACCGCAACTTGGACAACATAACCGCAATCGGCATCGACGAAATCTGCTGGAAGAAGAAAGGCTCCAAGTTTCTGACGCTGGTCTACCAGATCGACAACGGCTGCAAAAGACTGCTCTTTGTTGGTAAAGATCGCACCAAGAAAACTCTGCTGAGTTTTTTCGAGGAGTTTGGCCCCAAACGGTCGTCCTTGTTGCGCTTCGTCTGCACCGACATGTGGAAACCGTACCTGTTGGTTGTGGCCGACAAAGCGGGGCAGGCGCTCAATATTCTGGATCGTTTTCACATCATGAGCCACATGAACAAGGCCATTGATAAAGTACGGACAACCGAGGCCAAGTCACTCAAAGCTAAAGGCAAGCAAGCCGTGCTCACCGGCAGTCGTTGGTGTCTGCTCAAGAGACCGGAGAATTGCACAGAAAACCAGGCCGCCAAACTCCGGGAGCTTGTCGCCATTAACCTGAAAACTGTCCGGGCCTACCTCCTCAAGGAGGATTTTCAGAGGTTCTGGGGCTACAAGAGTGCCTGGTGGGCAACCAAGTTCCTGGATGAATGGTGCAAGCGAACCATGCGCTCACGAATCAAACCGATGAAGAAGATTGCCCGGATGTTGCGCTCTCATCGGAGCCTGATTCTCAACTATTTCCGGGCCAAAGAGCAGATTGCCTTGGGTGCCGTAGAAGGTCTCAACAACAAAGCAAAAGTGACCACGAAAAAAGCATACGGTTTTAAAAGTTTTGAAGTCATAAAACTAGCGCTATATCATACGCTTGGCAACCTACCTGAGCCGGTGGCCACCCACAGATTCTGCGGATGAACCGAATTTTAAGTGTCTGAGCGCAGCGAGTTTTTAAAATTCCCTTTTTTTAGAGGCAAAAACTGCGGGCCGTCAGGCCAATGCTGGTGGGGTGCCCTTTCTTTTGGGTTACTTTTCTTTGGGCAAGCAAAGAAAAGTAACAATAGTTCCAAGCAAGCAACCACGTCTCAATAACACCTACAACCCATCCTTAAGGCACGCGCATGAAACGGGGCGTTAGGTTGCCCCCCTTTCGTTACATCGTCCCGCAGGGGAGGGCTTCCACTATTCATGCAT
>JAHYJD010000057.1 GCA_019429365.1 Bacteroidales bacterium
CTATTTCGGGGGCATAAAGCTGGGCGTTCGCGGACTGATTGATGCTTACAAGGGCGCAACCGCCGATGCCATTGAAAATGCCGAAATTATTACAAAAATTATCCTTGAGCAATACCAGCTTGATTTCGATTATCTCTCCATGAACGAAGTGATGAAAATCCTGAAAGATCACGACCTGCCCCAGGCTGACCATCAGTTTGATTTAAGGTGCAGACTTAGTTTCAGCGTAAGGCAAAGCCTGTCAGAACAAATCAGGGAGGCTTTTGAAAAAATCGAAGGTTTGAAAATAAAAAGAATGGATCAGGCCTGATCAAATTTTGGTCCGTAATTTCAAAACTTTTAATTTATTTTGACGTTTCCGGCTTATTTGTAATCCGGTTTTTTATTATTATGTTGAAGTTCAACAAAGTAAAGCAACATCTAACTGTTCCGCGAATCCCTTAAACATATTCGTTATAAATAAGGTTTTTCATGCAGTTTCTGTTGGATTTTATGTAATTAAGTTATAATATTGCTTTCCCGGTTAAATTTCCGTTTATTTAAAAAGTTAATGTGATGGTTAGAAACCATAGGCTATTTTTTTCCCTGTTAATCAGCATAATAGTTTTTCTTCCGGCCTGCCGGCATAAGGATCTTCCCCGCGAAGTAGGGGGTGAACTTATCCTGCTCGATTCGTTAAACGTGCCGGTCCCCGACCCGGGGATTGAATCCTCGCTGGCATTTTACCGTGAAGAATTTGCCAGAGAAATGAACCAGGTTGTTGCCTACTCACCTTTTGCCATGCGCCGGGCCAGCCCGGAGGGCCTGCTCAACAATTTTGTTTCCGACCTTGTACTTGAAGTGGCCAACGAACTTTATGAACCTGAAAATGGAAAAGGAATCGATTTTTGCCTGCTAAACTACGGCGGACTGCGGGCCAGTTTGCCAGCGGGCGAAATTACACGCTCCAATGTGTTTGAGCTTATGCCTTTCGAAAACGAAATGGTTGTACTAACGCTCAGCGGCGAAAAAACTTTACAGCTGTTCGAATATGTGGCAGGCAGCGACCGTGGAATGCCCATTGCAGGCCTAAAAATTGGCATAAAAGATGGCGAACTTGGCCATGTGCTCATTGGCGGACAGGCTTTCGACCCTGACCGCAATTACAAAGTAGTAACCTCTGATTATCTTGCCGAAGGCGGCGACCGTATGCGTTTTTTTCTCGACCCAATTAATACTGAAGTGCTCGGAATGCGTATCAGGGATGCCATATTGATGTATATGGAGCGCGAAACCGCCAGCGGTAATGAACTGCATGCAGAGCTCGATGGCAGGATTTATTTTATGGATTAGTCCTGTTTGCTAAGTTAAGTTGAATGAAAGAAAGGAATATGAATATGTTTACCCTTAGCCGAAGAAAATTTCTTGCCCTTGCGGGGATCTCTGGAGCAGCCACCTTAAGTGGGTTTTCTGCCTTGGCTGCCCTGAAAAGTAGCAACCAGAAGCGGCTCACCATATTACACAGCAACGACACCCACAGCCGTCTCGACCCTTTCCCGCCCAACGATCCCAACTTCCCCAACATGGGAGGCTATGCCCGCCGCGCAGCCCTGGTGAACCACTTAAGGCTCGATGATCCTGAACTTTTGCTGCTCGATGCCGGCGACTATTTTCAGGGCACACCCTATTTTAATCTTTTCGGAGGTGAAGCGGAGCTTAAACTGATGAGCCAAATGGGTTATGATGCGGCAATATTGGGCAATCATGAATTCGATAACGGACTGGTAGGCTTTCATAATGTACACCACCACGCAGAGTTTCCGTTTGTTATTTCAAACTATGATTTTTCCGATACCATCCTTAAAGGAGTTACAAAACCCTACCTTGTACTCGAAAGAAACGGCATTAAGGTGGGAATTTATGGCCTGGGCATAACTCTCAGGGGGCTTGTGGCTCCCAGCAATTTTGAAGGACTTAAGTACCTTGATCCGGTTGAAGTAGCCAGGACTACCGAAGAAACCCTTAAAAACCGCCACCGTTGCCAGGTCATTATCTGTCTTTCTCATTTGGGATTTAGCTACAACCACGACAGACCCAGCGATGTGGTCATTGCTCGCGAAACTTCGTTTACCGATATTATTATTGGCGGACATACCCATACTTTGCTTGACCCTGCTGTAAAAGAGAAAAACAAACTTAACCGGGATGTAACCATCGGGCAAACCGGGTCGGGTGGCGTGAGACTTGGAAAGATGGAAGTACTTTTTGATGTTAGCTCAGAAGAAAAAAACGTCGTTGCATATACGACAAAAATTTTTTAAAATCAAGGGGCTTTAAATTTTTTTATTAACTTTTTTTCACTAAAATTTGTTAAGAAATCATTAAGCGCTTTCATTTTTTTGCAACGACTGATTATCAAAAGAAAAGGGAGAAACAATATTTGTTTTCATAGCGAGACAGGAACAGGATAATGGAGAGAATTCACGAAAAGGTTTGGTCAAGTTGCTTAAGCGTCATTCGGGACAATATCAGTCCGAATAGTTTTAATACGTGGTTTGCTCCCATAAAACCTGTTAAACTCGAAAATAGTGTGCTCACCATTCAGGTTCCCAGTCAGTTTTTTTACGAATGGCTCGAAGAGCACTTTATTGATTTACTCAAAAAAACCATTAAAAGAGAATTGGGTGTCGAAGGCCGGCTCGAGTACAGCATTATAATGGATAATAACTTTCATGGTAATCCGGCCGATCCTTTTACAGTAAACGCACCCACACTGAATAAGAAAGCGCTCAAAAACCCTCCGGTAAGTATGCCCATTGACCTAAACAAGGACCATGGAAAATCCATACCCAACCCTTTTGTGATCCCGGGTTTGAAAAAGCTTAACATTCATCCCCAATTAATTGATTCATATAACTTCGACAATTTTATTCAGGGCGATTGCAACCGCCTGGCCCGCAGTGCCGGGCTGGCTGTAGGCCAGAACCCTGGCAAGACCAGTTTCAATCCCTTGCTCATATACAGCGCCAATGGCCTCGGAAAAACCCACCTGGCACACGCTATCGGTATTGAAGTAAAAAATAATTTTCCCGAAAAGACCGTCCTTTATGTTTCCTCAGAGCAGTTTACCAACCAGTTTGTCGACTCTGTGCGCAACAACAACCAGAATGATTTCATTCACTTCTACCAGATGATCGACGTGCTCATTGTGGATGATATTTTCTGCCTTGCCGGAAAGGAAAAGACCCAGGACGTATTTTTCCACATCTTTAACCACCTGCACCAAAACGGAAAGCAAATCATTATTACCAGTGACCTTCCTCCGGTGGAGATGAAAGGGATTGAGCCTCGCCTGTTGTCACGCTTCAAATGGGGCCTTTCGGCCGACCTGCAAACCCCCGATTATGAAACCCGCGTGGCTATTCTGCAAAAGAAACTTTATAACGACGGCGTGGACATGCCCCAGGAGGTGGTCGAACTTATTGCATCACGCATCAACAGCAATATTCGCGAAATGGAAGGCGCGCTGATCTCCATCCTGGCGCAGTCGTCGATGAACAAAAAGGAGATTACCCCCGAACTGGCCCTCAAGGTGATCGAAAAGTTTGTTAAAAACACCCCTCGCGAAATTACGGTGGAATCTATCCAAAAAATGGTGTGCGATTATTTCAGCATCCCGGTGGAAAAAATCCAGTCGAAAACCCGTAAACGCGAAATTGTTCAGGCCAGGCAACTTGCCATGTATTTTTCGAAAAATTACACCAAGTCGTCGCTGGCCGCTATTGGCAGCAAATGCGGCAACAAGGACCACGCCACCGTGCTGCATGCCTGCAAAACAGTGAAAAACCTGGCCGATACCGATAAGAGCTTTAAAAAATATGTTGACGAGATAGAAAACATTATAAAAGTAAAGATTTGAGTTTTTCTTTTTCATTTTTTGGGTTTTGGCCCGGAAACAAAAAATTATCTTTGTTTCCGGGTTTTTTAATTTGAATACTTTTCGTTTATGAAAATTTTAATGGTTTGCCTTGGCAACATATGCCGCTCCCCTCTTGCGGAAGGAATCATGAAGAAAAAACTGGAGGAACATGGACTTACAGGCACCGTCGATTCTGCAGGAACGGCTTCCTACCATATCGGAGAAAGACCCGATCCGCGCTCAGAAGAGATTGCCCGAAAGAATGGCATCAATATTTCTACCCAGAGAGCCCGGGCGTTTTCCAGGAGTGACTTTGACCGCTTCGACCTGATCTTTGCCATGGACCGCGAAAACTACAACAATATTATGCGTCTTGCAAGGAATGACCAGGATCGCAGCAAGGTAGAGCTTATCCTCAACCGCCTGCATCCCGGCAAGGATATGGAAGTGCCCGACCCCTATTATGGCGGCAAGGATGGATTTGAAAATGTATACCGTATGCTGGATGCCAGCTGCGAACAGATTGCCCTTGGCATGAAAAAGTAAGAAATGAACGAAATAGCCATCCCCCTGAACCACTTGCCCAATGCTGAAGACATTCAGCGCGTTCGCCGCATCATTGCTCCCTACGCACACCAAACGCCGGTGCTTACCAGCCAGACTTTCGACCAAATGCTGGGTGCCAGCCTGTTTTTTAAGTGCGAAAATCTGCAGAAAGGCGGTGCCTTTAAATTTCGGGGGGCCACCCATGCCGTTATGACGCTGCCCGAAGCCGATGCCGCCCGCGGTGTTTGCACTCACTCTTCAGGAAACCATGCCCAGGCACTGGCACTGGCTGCAAGCATGCGGGGCATCGAAGCACATATTGTCATGCCCGACAATGCCCCTCGTATAAAAGTTGAAGCGGTGAAAGGCTATGGCGGCCAGATAACCTTTTGCAAGCCAACCCTTCAGGACCGCGAAGCTACCCTGCAAAAGGTAATGGAGCGCACGGGCGCAGTTGAGATACATCCTTACAACGATTATCGCATTATTGCGGGTCAGGCCACAGCCTGTGCCGAGTTGCTCGAAACCACGCGTAAACTTGATATAATTATTGCACCGGTTGGCGGTGGTGGCTTGCTTAGCGGAACCATTCTTTCTGCCAGGTATTTTTCACCCGGCACCAAGGTAATCGCTGCTGAACCCCTGCAAGCCAACGATGCCTGGAAATCCTTTACGCAGAAGCAGTTTGTCCCCTCAGAAAACCCTGTAACCATTGCCGACGGCCTGCGAACCTCGCTGGGAAGCCTTACTTATCCCATTATTATGGATGGCGTAGAAGATATTCTCACAGCAACCGAAGAAACTATTGTAAAGGCAATGAAACTGATTTGGGAGCGCATGAAAATTGTGGTAGAGCCCAGTGGTGTGCTACCCCTGGCTATTATGCTCGAAAACCCGGATCGCTTTCGCGGAAAGCGGGTTGGCCTTATTCTCTCAGGCGGAAATACTGACCTGGATCATTTACCCTGGCTGGAAAAGAAAAGATGAAAAATTTAACTTATGAGCGCTGATGTAAAAAGCAATCCGGGAAAACTTTTCTTGATTCCGTCTTCGCTGGGAGGCGACAATATTGATGCCATTTGGCCGGCCGGACACCTTGCCCTGGTAAGCCAGCTCGACGAATTTATTGTGGAGAATCTCCGTACTGCCCGCCGTTTCCTTCGATCGGCAGGTTATAACCGCTCTTTTGATGAGGTGCAGTTTCATTTGCTCAATAAGCATACGAAACCCGAAGAGCTCAGTACCTTTCTGAAAAATGTCATGCATGGAAAAGATATAGGCCTGCTTTCCGAAGCCGGAAGTCCGTGCATTGCCGATCCGGGTCAGGTAATTGTAGCAATGGCTCACCGTCAAAACATCAGGGTGGTGCCATTGGTAGGTCCTTCCTCCATATTACTGGCGCTGATAGCTTCCGGTTTCAACGGACAGCAGTTTGCATTTCACGGTTACCTGCCCATCGAAAAGGTGGAGCGTTTGCGAAAGCTAAAACAACTGGAAAATGCTGCCTGGCAGCACGAGCAGACGCAGATTTTTATGGAAACGCCTTTTCGCAACAACCAGCTTTTGCAAGACTTGGCAGGCAGCCTCAGGCCAGATACTATGCTTTGTGTGGCCTGCGACCTGACTACTCCTACCGAGTTCATAAAAAGCCAGACCATAAGCACCTGGAAAAAAGAAATGCCCGACCTGCATAAGCGGACGAGCATTTTCCTTTTGTTCCGGTCATAAAATTATCTTCGCTTTTTCTCTTTGGGTTTTTCCTTCAGATTTTCTTTAATAGTGATGGGCTCCGGTTGCTGTTTCAGCGACCAGAAAAATACCACAACCCCTGCCACAATAAGCGGAAGGCTGAGCCACTGCCCCATGTTCAGGGTCATATTGGCTTCAAAGGCCGACTGGTCTTCCTTTACAAACTCCACCAGGAAACGAACCGTAAACATTACTATGGCAAAGAGCGAAAGCATGAAAGCCGGGGGCAGCACCTTGGCTTTTTTAAGATATAGCCAGCCCAACCCGAGGAAAAGCAGCAGGTAAGGAATACCTTCGTAAAATTGGGTGGGATGCTTGGGTACCACCTCACCAGCCCTTACAAATATAAATCCCCAGGACAAGTCGGTCTGGTGGCCATAAATTTCAGAATTCATCAGGTTTCCCATGCGAATAAAGAAGGCCCCCAGCGAAATAGGAATGACCAGGCGGTCGAGCAGCCACGCATACGATTTGCTGCTCACCTTTTTCTGATAAATATATAACGCCAGGATAATACCAATGGCTCCGCCATGGCTGGCCAAACCACCTTGCCAGATCATCAGGATTTCAAGGGGGTTATTAATGTAGTAATTAAAATCATAAAAGAAACAGTGACCCAGCCTTGCGCCAACCACGGCTCCCAGTGCAATGTAAAGCAAAAGCTTATCGACCTGCATCAGCGGAACGCTTTCTCTTTTAAAGATACGGTACATGATCTCGTATCCAAAATAGAAGGAAAGTGCCCAGAACAGGCCATACCAGCGTACCGATAGCGGGCCCAAATTAAAAATCACCGGGCTTGCATCCCAAGTTACCTGCAATAATGTCATAATTAATTTTTTTTATTGTTGAAAATCAATCAGTTCGACGTCAAAAATAAGGGTAGAATTTGCCGGGATAGGCCCCACTTCGCGGTCTCCATAACCCAAGTCGGGCGGGATAATAAAGCGCACCTTGCTGCCTTTTCTCATCAGGGCAAAACCTTCGTCCCAACCTCTGATCACCTGGTTACTACCCAGCACAAAACGGAAAGGTTCTCCGCGCTGCACCGACGAGTCGAACAGACTGCCATCTTCCATAAAACCCGAGTAGTGCACAATAAGTACCTTACCTTGTTCGGGAAGCTGACCATGCCCTTCTCTCACCACAATATACATCAGGCCTGTCTCGGTCGTATGCACTTCCAGGCCTGAAACATCAAAAGGCTTGGGTGTGGCCACTGGCTCGGCTTCCATAATTTCCACATCGAAAATCAGGTTAGCCCTTGCGGGGATAGGCCCCCGCCCATTTTCACCATAAGCCAGTTGATAGGGAATCCAGATGCGTGCATGGTCGCCAACGCGCAATTGTTGAAGTCCTTCCTCCCAACCTGGAATAACCATACCGCGACCCAGCACAAACTCTATGGGGCGGGCACGGTCGTAAGAAGAATCAAAGCGGGTGCCATCCTCCAGGAAACCATTGTAATGCACTTTCAGGCGCATTTCGGGTTCCAACTGTATTCCTTGTCCCTGGCGTACCACGGCATACTCCACCCCCCTTTCGGTGGTTTGGCGAGGAATGCCGGTTACATCGAGTGGTGCCGCAGGATTGCTGATATCTACCAGCTCCACCTCAAAAGTAAGGGTGGCATTGGGTGGAATGGGGCCGATGCCATTTTCGCCATAGGCCAATTGTGGCGGTATGTTAAAAGTGGCCTTGTCGCCTTTGCTCAGCAGCTTTATGCCCTCTTCCCAGCCAGGAATAACCTGACCAGTGCCCAGAGTAAACACAATGGGTTCACCCCTGTCGTAGGAGTTGTCGAACACAGTACCATCCTCAAGCCTGGCAGAGTAATGGACCGAAACCACATCACCATCGGCGGCGGTTGGGCCGGAGCCCAGGGCCTCGATGTGATATTCCAGTCCGGATTCGGTGGTTTTCATAACCATTTTTTCAGGTTCGGGGGCCACGGTAGCCACTTGTGCTGTTTTGCAGCCCGTTAGCCATAGAAAAGCCACCACACTGACAATGGGCAAAATTCGCAGCAATTGCCGGCTTAATAATTCCCGGGAAACAGGCGTGTGCTTTTTCATGACAGTTTTATTTTACACCAACTACTTCCACATCAAAAACGAGGGTAGAGTAAGCAGGAACCACTGTACCTGCACCACGCTCGCCATAGGCCAGGTGCGAAGGGATGATAAGCTGGGCTTTTCCGCCTACGTTCATCAGGCTGATGCCTTCGTCCCAACCCGGAATCACTTGTCCGACACCAATGGGGAATTCGATGGGTTCGCCACGTTCAATGCTTGAATCGAACACAGTGCCGTCGAGCAAACGACCTTCGTAATGCACAGAAACGGTTTTTCCGGGGGCTACTTTCTCGCCGCTGCCTTTTTCCTTTTCTATGAAAATAAGACCGCTTTCGCGGGCCGCCACATTAATGTTGTTGGCAGCCAAATAATCGGCCAGCAGGCCATCTTCGGCACCAGCGCGTACTTCGTTCTCACGCATACGTTCCTCGGCAAGGCGCATCTGCTCTTCCATATATTCCTCTTCAGTAAGCACATTTACCAGTTTAATATCGAAAGTCAGGCTGGAGCCTGCTTCAATAAAATCGGGCATCATGGGCATTTTGGCCGTTTGGGTAAAAAATTTCTCTGCGTCCATAATAAAAGACGCACTGTCGCCAACCGACATCATGCCAATTCCTTCGTAAATGTCGCCGGGATATTCCGATTCAATAAACTCAAGGACAAACTGTCCGCCATCCAAACGGGTATCCATTAGCACTTCACCTTTGGCATCGCTGTATACCATTTCCATGGAAACCAGCTTGCCAACTTCAGGTTTCACGCCATCGTTTTTGGTGTGAAATTGATAATAAAGATCACTATCGGTTTTTTTGAATCCTTTATGGGGATTGCTCGAACAAGCTGCCACAAAAACGGCAAGCATCAGTACAAGAATTGTTTTCAGATTTTTCATCCGTGATATTTGTTTTAATTTATGACCGGACGCAACCCGCATGATGAATCTTCATCCGTATTTTTTTTTGTTAAACGAATCATGCTCGTTTCTTTCGTATTATCTTTCTGAAAATATCATTTAAAATATTTTCCCTGGTTTATTTAAGCTCAATAAGTTCCACTTCATACACTATTGTTGCCCTTGCGGGGATTTTAACGCCATCGCCGGGCACTCCGTGCGCCAGGTGAGAGGGCATAATAAAGCGTGCCTTATCACCTTCTTTAAGCAGCAGAATGCCTTCTTCCAAACCCAGCTCTACTCCGCCCCGGCCAATGCGAAACTCCCTTGCCCCTTCGGTATCTGACGAATAGATCATATCGCCGGTAAGAAGGCTAATGGTGTAATTGATCAGGGCCATCTTTCCGGCACTTGCTTTTTCACCGCTACCCTCCTGGTAAACCTGGTACCAGAGGCCCGAACCTGTTTCTTGCATGTCCCAACCATAGCGGGCAATGAAGTCTTTGATTTCCTGCTTTTCCGATTCAAGGAGTATCTTATTGGTTTCTTCCAGGGTTTTCCTTAGCTCCTGCTGGTCGGGCAGCCGGCGCTCTTCCGGTGGCCGGTTACATGAAACTGCAATCAGCACGGAAAACAGCAAGAACAATAAAACCCTGAGAAATTTCATAATGACTTTCAGTTTATTATACCTGCCCGTTGCGTAAAATATTTTCAAACCTTTTGGTGGTATCCTGCAGATTTTCAAAACTTTTGCCTCCTGCAGCATTGCGATGCCCGCCACCGTTGAAGTGATTCCGGGCCAGCAGGTTCACATCTACCCTGCCCGACGAACGGAAGGAGATTTTTACATGATCCTCCTTTTCGATGAACAAAGCAGCCAGGTTAATGTTTTCGATGCTCATAGCATAGTTAACCACACCTTCCGTATCGCCCTCCTGGTGATTGAAACGCTCCAGGTCGGCCGCACTCAAACTGATATATGCAGCTTCTTCCATGGGAAGCACCTGTAATCTTTCGCTCAGGCAATATCCCAGCAGCCGCATGCGGTCGGAAGAATATGTGTTGTAAATAAGCCGGTGCAGCTGCTCACCATCCACGCCAAGAGCAATGAGGCGGGCTGTAATCTCGTAGGTTTTTGGCTCATTGCAGGCATAGCTGAACGATCCGGTGTCGGTAACAATACCGGCATACAGGCATTCGGCAATCCTTTGATCAATAATGCTTTCCCCGCCAAGGGCCGCAATTAAATCATAAATCAACTCGGCAGTACTGCTTACCCGTGTTTCAGAGAACATGAGGTCGAATTCGCCGGTGGGTTGCGGATGATGGTCAATCAGAATCTTTGTGCCTGAGGACTGACGCAGTGAATTTTCCAGGCCATTGACACGACCCATACCATTGAAATCGAGGCAAAAAATTATGCTGGCGCCAGAAAGTATTTTCCTTGCGGCTTCCGGGTTTTGGTCGGCGATGATGATTTTTTCCTGCCAGGGCATCCAGCGCAGAAACGAAGGATAACTGTTGGGGGTTATGACATGGAAGTCTGAAAAGCCCGAAAGCAGCAAAAAGCCATACATACCCAGAGAAGAACCAAGGGCGTCTCCGTCGGGATTGGTATGGGTAACAATGGCTATGGGCTGATCTTTATCTGAAAGAAGCTGTTTAACCTTCCTGATATTTGCTGGGTCCAAATCCGGGCTCAATTTTTTGTTGAACAAAGGTAAAAAAAAAGCCGGAGTAATGTTTTCACGCTCAATCAATTTAATTATTTTTATGGAATCTGAATATGTTCGAATCATTCACAAGTTTTTATACTGAAAATGAATAGGTTATGGCAAAAGGCACTCTTACGCTGACAATGATTAAGCCCTATGCTGTTGAACATGGCTACGTGGGTCCTATCCTGGCGCGCATCAACGAGGCCGGGTTTCGAATTACGGCCATGAAGTACCTGCAGCTTTCGCCCAGGCAAGCTGAAGCCTTTTACGAAGTGCACCGCGGCAAGCCTTTCTTCGAAAGGTTAACAAAGTTTATGTGCGACGGCCCTATTGTGGCAGCCATTCTGGAAAAGGAAAATGCCGTGGATGACTACCGCAGCCTGATCGGGGCTACCGATCCAACAAAAGCAGAGGAAGGCACCCTGAGAAAATTGTTTGGGGCAAGTATTGAACACAATGCGGTGCACGGCAGCGACTCTGACGAAAATGCCCTCAGGGAAAGCGATTTTTTCTTTTCACAGCTCGAACGCTTCTGATTTGTTCTTTTACTCTAAAGGAAAATGCTCTGAAAAGCTTCCGTCGCTGTAAAACATTAGTACCCGCACTGTTTTTTTATGAATTGAATCGAATTTTTCGGCCAGCTGGTGTAAACCCTCTGTCCTCTCAGCAGGAATTTCTGCTTTTTCGGTTAGCTTTTTACCTTCTCCAGTTTGCGATATTTCCGTCTTTACGGCCTCCGGGCTTCTAATTTCTTTTTCTTGAGAAGGTTTTGACTCCACGATGTCTTCCTCTTTACGGGTTTCCTTTGATATCCCTGTTTCGGCATCCACCTGGGATTTTTGAAGTAATACTTCCGATGTTAACTCAGCAAAGTCCTCTTCGGGAAAAAGGGTGTTGGTGGCCTTCAGCATATGACCTTCACCTCGCACAAGCCATGAGGTTCTAATTTCCGGGAAAGTGTCAAGTACCTTTTGCACAAATTCCAGGCTCGGGTTATTTCGTCCTGATAAAATATGAGAAATAGTTGATCGCGGCACCCCAACCTGATCGGCAAAGGCCGAAGAGTTGAGCTTCTTAAGTTGAATTATTTTTTGTATACGGCTTATCATGACATTTCAATATATTCAACAAGATTTACATAATTGTAAAAGTATTAAAAAGTATAACAGGAATGTTTAATATTGACAATAAATTATGAATTTAATATTGTTAACTGAAACTAACCTTTAATAAAAGGTTTATATAAAATTAATAATATACTCTTATATAGCTTTTTAAAAATTAAACTAATATAGTAATTCAAAACCAAATTTAGCATTCAAAAATTAATGTAAAGCTTAATATAAAATTATTTAAATGCTGATATATAGTCATATAATTTAAATTCATGATGGTATTTATAATGTTCTCTGTCTAACTTTTATAAAAATTAACAATATTGAAGGTTATCAATATCCTAAACAATAATCACACCTGTAAACAACCCTGTATTATAATACTTTAAATAATTAAGTTAACAAATGTAAAAACATAATGTTTACAAATGTTATTGCTATTGTAGTGTTTGTAAATGTGAATTATTTATTAAATGGTAACAGATGTGAAATATAGGTTTAATGGAATTCAGCTCCAATTACCTTGCTTGCATTTCCCGCCATAAGAATAGATAAAATAAGTTCGTTTTGTCAACAATTAATTCTTCTTACAACACACTGATATCCTCCTGAGAATTCGATAAAAAGCCGTTCCCCTACTCCTTGTAAGGAAAAAACAAACTGTAAGAATGAATCAAGCTGATAATTTCCCTTTTGAAAGTTTTCGGCAATTTGATAATCAGCAAACTGGAAAACAATTTTCCAGAAAATGGAAATGAAGAAAATAATTTGGTAAGGCTTGTTTTAGGAAAATAGAAGCAAAGGCCAGGGAGCAGTTTACCAGGCCTTGAAAAACTTGGCCACAGAAAATTCTCCTGTTTGTTGAGCAGTCATCCTAAGTAAATATATACCATTATTTAAATGGTGCACCTGCCCGAAAGGTTGTATGCGGTTGTATCCAGTAAGAAGAGTGTAATTGAGTCGATATATCAGCTGCCCCCTTAAATCGAAGATTTCAATATTAACCTGCTGATCGACCTCCGAAAACTGGCTAATATAGGTTTCGGGACTAATGGGATTTGGATAAAGCACCAGTTGCCTTTCGGGCTGGAAGTTTTGCTGAAGCAGCCGTGATGCCCAGACAAAATCAGGGATTCCGTGACCGAAGACTGTATCAGGCCTCAAAAATCGATCGCCGCTTTCAATAATGGCCTTTTTAATTTGGCTTGCCGAGGCCTGGGGGTGTTTTTGCCATAGGGCGGCGGCCATGCCTGCTATTACAGGGCTGGAGAATGAAGTTCCGTTTGCCAGGGCAACGCCTTCGGCGGTGTTGGCCACAGGTACCTGCCTGCCATGTGCCATTACCTCAGGTTTAATACGGCCGTCGGCACTTGGTCCAAAAGAGCTGAAGGCAGCCCTTTCCCCGCTGATTTCTACGGCGCCCACACTTAAAGCCCCGAAGCTGTCGGCCGGAGAGCCTATGTAGCGCCAGTTTTGCTGGGCATAGTTGCCGGCGCTGTTTACTACCAGCATGCCCCTGTCTGCCGCCAGGTTGGCTGCGCGGGCCACCACGGTAGTTTGGCCGTCGAGTTGCCCATAGGTATAGTCTTGTGCTGGATCGTCGAAGCGGGTATAGCCCAGGGAGGAATTGATGATGTCGGCTCCGAGGCTGTCGGCCAGCTCGGCACCAGCAAGCCAGTTGTATTCTTCCATGCGGAATTCATTTGCACTTTCTTCGGTGCGGATGAGCCAGTAAGAGGCTCCGGTGGCAGTGCCCATAAGCTCGCCCGGGCGCTTTGCAGCCATTACCGAGAGCACATAGGTGCCGTGCGGGCTGCTACCGAACACATTGGGCTGGCGTTCTACAAAATCGCGGGTACCCCCTATCCTGCCAGTGTTCCATAGGTGCGAAAAAACCGAAAGCTGATCGGCGGCCAGGAAACCGGCATCGAGCACGGCAATGATTTTTCCCTGCCCAAAGTAGCCATCTGCAATCAATCTGTCTCCGTTTATCTGAGCAATGGTGGCAGCCGAAAAGCCAAAATCGTTCCCGTTTACCACACTTTCCCACAAAGCAGCAACCCGTTTATTGGTTTGTCGGTCAAGTAACACATAATTGAGATCTTTTCCTTGTGTTCCCTGTGGTTGTACTTTTTTCCCGGCCGTGTCCTGCAGATACTCCTCTGGGGCTTTATCTTCAGGCGGCATAGGCTTTACGTGTTCAATGCCTGCCACAAAGGGAAAGCTCGCCATACGCTCCAAGGCATTCAGGCTCGTGGTATAAATCAAGGCTCCGTTAAACCAACGGCTGGTGTACCAAACCTCCACTGCAGTATCAGCTTTGAGGCTGTCGATATAGGCAGGGCTTGGCGGAAGATCCAATGGGTTCACTGAAATCTGCTGGCTTGCACGGCGCTCGAGTGATCGCTGTGACAAAAATTCCCAGGGCCGTTCCAGGCTGTAAGGCGAGTGATCCTTGTCGGTAAATGAAACCCAGAAATGCCCGCCGGCAAAGGGTTCCTGGGCTTGCAACAACTTGGAGGCAAGCATCAAAACAAAAACCAGGAGATACAGATAGCCGGAATTTTTCATATTTTACCAGCTAAAGATAATTATTCCATGCCAAATTCGGAAATCCGGTACGAATAATCTACCCCGCTAATAATGCTGCCATCGGGCTGCTTGGTTACGCTGCGGTATCTTTTGAAAACCAGGCCAATGTGTTTTGAATATTTCTCTTCCTGCAAATCTTCGCTGATCAGGGTAAAAAAGTCGTTTTGCAGCACGGTAACCGTCGAATCGAAAGTCAATGTCGGGCTAATGAGGTAAGGTTTGTGGGCTTCGGTAATGCGGTAATTTTGCGCTGGTAAAGTGTTATATGCGTTGCCGTTCCAGGTTTGGCCAAGTTTTGGAGGGAATACCAGTTTTACGTAAGTCAGGTTCTCTTCTGTTTTTTCAGCCCTGGCGGGTAAAACCCTCGCCTGCCAAATGTTCTTGATCTCCCAGGCCTCCTGCGTGCTTTGACGAATGTACCGTTCCAGCCGAAGGCTTTCTTTCCCTTCTCCATCGAAAAACCGGCTCTCAATCAACTCCTTTACCTGATACTGATAAGTAAGCGTTTGTCCGGTAAAATCGTCGTACACCACCGAATCCACATCATAGATGACAAAATGACCCGGCACATCAGGAAAGTATTCGTAATACATATTGGCTGGTGTGGCCTCTTCGTTGCTGCATGCCGCCATAAAAAACAGCATGCTGCCCAGGAAAAGGAAAAACATGCCAATGCCAGACGGTTTTAAATTTGCCACACATTCACCTATATTACTATTTATCTTCATGTGCAATTTATCAAATTTTCCAACACTCACAACCTCTCATTTTCCTTCCCTAAAATGGCGAACTGAATACATCTTCAGCGGGATCGACGGGTTGCATTGGAATGATAACCTCCTCTTCCCTTTCAATATAGATGATTTCATTTATCAATGCACCTCGCTGATATGTAACTTCCTTTTCGAGTTCTCCCTGATTGGTAAAAAACTTCCAGGTTTCGTGGGGTAGGTTTTCCAGGTAAAAAGCCTGCAACAATGGTTTTCCGTTTTCATAGAACAACTGAAATTGCCCTGAAAGCTGATCGTTCTCGTAATTAGCAATCAGCCGTTTGCTGCCATCTTCGAAATACTGGACCCAGTCACCGTGTTTTTGCCCTGCCTGGTATTCTACCGTTTCAGCTATGGTCCCTTGCGGGAAAAAGGTAATGGCCTGGCCTTGCAAAAGTCCATCTTGATAATGATTTTCAGCCAGTTTTACGCCCATATCAGAAAAAAAACGCCAAAGGCCTACCCTCTGATTGTTTGAGAACTGTCCGACAGCCATTCGCTGACGATTGCGGTGAAAGTAAATGGCCGCAACGGTTTCTTTGCCATGCTGGTGATGCAGTTCGGCACGAAGGGCGCCATCGGTGTAGTAATAACGAAAAGTGCCGGTGGGCATATCGTCGACAAACTGGCCCTGGTAACGCATCACCCCATTGGGGTATGAACCCTGCCATGGGCCTTGCCGCCTGCCATGCTCGTCGCGCTGATTGGTTTGACCACTACCAGCGAAACCCACAAAGAGAAGGATAAGAAGAAGCAGTATTTTTTTCATTGGAGAACTGGGGTACATTGTTACGAATTTACGAAAATATCCCTTTTTTATTGTGTATTTTTCCGTGCTTTGCGGTAACATCGACGAGATATTACCCTGGTTGCCGGCTTTTCAAATATTGAGCAAAGGATGCAAGGCTGTTAAAGCGCATATCCATCAGGGCAGGAAACCGGCGGGCGGGCATTGGATCGGACGAAATGAGAACCGTAACCATTTTCAGGCGCCGGCCAAAGCGCATATCGCTCAGGGTATCGCCCACCATTATGGATTTTCTGAAATCGATCTCCGGATAGTCGCGTTTCGCCTGCAGCCCCATGCCAGGCATGGGCTTGCGGTTAAAGCTACGGCTGTTTTCCAGGTCAGGACAGAAGTACACCTTGTCAATTTTTCCGCCAGCCTGATTTGCCTCCATGAGCATTTTCGAGTGAATCTGCTCAAGGGTTTCCAGCTTCATCAGACCTTTTCCAATGCCCTGCTGATTGGTTACCACTACGATACGTCCAAAAACACCCGAAAAATACGCCAGGCTTTCCAACACCCCATCTATCCAGACAAACTGCCCGGGCTCCTTTACATAATCGCCCACAAGGCGCCGGTTCAGCACCCCGTCGCGATCCAGAAAAAGGGTCCAGGTCTTATCGTATTTGACGCCTATTTTTGAATTTATCATCTAAAAACCTTTTTGAACGCCGATAACACGGATCAAACGGATTTTCGCAGAAAAAATTCGCGATCATTCGCCCCATTGGCGTCATCCGTGTGCCATGAACATTTTTTTATTTTTTAAAAAGAATGGACTCCACGTTTTCACAAATGATATGTCCCAGCAAAATGTGTATTTCCTGTATACGGGGGGTGTCGATTGAAGGCACCTTAAAAAGGATATCACAGTGCTCGTTCATTTTGCCGCCTGCCTTCCCCGTAAAGCCCACGGTAGTCATACCAAGTTTTTTGGCGGACACCAGTGCTTTCACAATGTTGGGAGAGTTGCCCGAAGTGCTGAATGCCAGCAGCATATCGCCATCTTTTCCAACGGCCATTACCATGCGTTCGTACACATGCTCGAAGGAATAATCGTTTCCCACGGCTGTCAGGAAGGAGGTATTTACATGCAGGGCTTCGGCATTGAGCGGCGGACGGTCGAAATAAAACCTGCCCGAAAGTTCGGCGGCCAGATGCTGGGCGTCGGCGGCGCTGCCCCCGTTGCCGCAAAACAACACCTTGTGCCCTGTATCGTATGCATGTACCATTTCGCCAATGCAGCGCTCGAGATCTTCCATGATACCAATATCAGAAAGCACTTGCTGCTTTATTAAGATGGCCTCTTCAAACTGATTTCTTATTTCCATTTGCGGTCATTTATCGGCTGGCTTGTTCCATAATGGCATTTACCAGATTTTTCCAGGAAAAACGTTTTTTTTCTTCTTTTATAAAGATGCTAAAGGCCTCCTGCCTGTTGCTGCCGAAATAATCGGCTATGGCTTCGGCAATGGCAGCCGGTTCCACATCCATTACATATCCGGCCTTCAGGTGGGGCACCATTTCGGGCAGGCCACCCACCCTGGTTACCAGCATGGGCACTTCAAAATGATAGGCCACCTGGGTAACGCCGCTCTGTGTGGCGCTTTTGTAAGGCTGAGCCACCAGGTCGGCCGCACAGAAATATTCCCTCACCTTTTCGTTGGGAATAAAGTCGGTATGCCAGACAATCCTGCCTTCCAGGCCAAGTTCCTGTTCGAGCTGAAAGTAAGGTTCAGGTTTTGAATAAAATTCGCCTGCCACTATCAACTTTACTGGAAGGTCTTTGAGCACTGGTTCAGCAAAAGCCCTGATCAGCAGATCGAGTCCTTTGTAATCGCGTATGAAACCGAAAAACAACACCAGGTTGTCCTCAGGGTTCAGCCCAAGCAATTCACGGGCTTTTTCCCGCGAAAGCGGTTCACCAAAATTATCGTATAAAGGGTGCGGGCAAAATGCGCTTTTCTCTTTTGCGATATCGAATTTCTGCAGGTCGTTTCTGACCGCCTCCGACATGGTGATGAAGCCGTGCACTCGTTTTACGAAATACCTGGTCAGCAGTTTGTCGCCTGGGCGTTTTTCGTGGGGAATAATGTTGTCGGCAATGGCTACCACCCGGGTGTGGCGGTTCTTTTTTACCAGAGAGGCGATGGTGCCCAGGCTTGGTGCCATAAAGGGGATCCAGTAGCGAATCACCAGCAGGTCGGGCTTCTGTTTTTTTAACTCGTATCCTACACGAAACCAATTTAATGGATTAATACTATTAACCTTTACTTTAATGTTAAGGTCGACTGGTGGCGGTTCATCAGAATACTGGGTTTTGCCCGGAAAAAGAAAACCCGGGTATTGCAGCGAAAAGGTATAGATTACCACCTCGTGCCCCTCCTGGGCGAAAGCCCTTGCCAGGCGTTCGTTGAAGGTGGCCAGTCCGCCTCCCCGCAAGGGGTGTGCCGATCCGAGTATTACGACTTTTGCCACTGGGCTACGGTGGTTTTTTCGATGAGGTAATGGTTGCGATCGGCGGCACTGCGCGAAACCAGCTCGCCCAAAAAGCCCGCCAGGAACAGCTGGGTGCCCAGCACCATGGCCAGCAGGCCAAAATAAAACAAGGGGCGTTCGGTCATGCGGTATGCTTCATGGAAAAATTTGCCATAGGCCAGGTATAGTGCAATGACAAAACCTGCCAGAAAAAGCAGGGTGCCCAGCAGCCCGAACAGGTGCATGGGTTTGCGGCCAAAGCGCGTTACGAAGGTAATGCTCATCAGGTCGAGGAAGCCGTTGACGAAGCGCTCCAGACCAAACTTGGTCTTGCCGTATTTGCGCTTCTGGTGCTGCACCACTTTTTCGCCAATGTTGGTAAAACCAGCCCATTTGGCAATGACCGGAATGTAACGGTGCATCTCGCCATACACCTCGATGCTTTTCGCCACCTCCAGTTTATAAGCTTTGAGCCCGCAGTTGAAGTCGTGCAGCTTAATGCCCGTAGCGCAGCGGGTGGCCCAGTTGTATAGTTTGGTGGGAATGGTTTTGGAAACCGGGTCGTAGCGTTTCTTTTTCCAGCCGCTTACCAGGTCGTAGCCCTGTTCAGTAATCATTTTGTAAAGCTCAGGAATCTCATCGGGGCTGTCCTGCAGGTCGGCATCCATGGTAACGACCACATTGCCCGAAACGTGCTGAAAGCCCACATTCAGGGCCGCTGACTTGCCATAGTTGCGCCTGAATCTGATACCCTTTATTGCGGGGTTCGTGGCTGCAAGGGCTTCTATGACCCTCCAGGAGCCATCGCGACTGCCATCATCGACCAGCAGTAACTCATAACGGTAATTTCCGGCCTTCATCACGCGGTCAATCCAGGCGGTAAGTTCCGGAAGGGACTCTTCCTCATTGTATAAGGGAACAACAACCGATATATCCATAGTTTTTGAGCTTCTTTGGCGTTTTTCCTGCTGAACAAACAAAAGTAAGATTATTTTGAATTCTTTAACAATAGCTCAAAATTAGAAAAAAACCCATACTTCAGACTTTTATTGGACTCAGCAGAAGTCCAAAAAAAAACAAAAAGAGATACCTTTGCCAAATCTTTGTGGCTTTGCCAAAAACTTTTCCAGAGAATTACTGTTAGAATCGCTGGCAGCCTTTCGAAAGAACTTTTTCCTGATCAGATGCGCGACCTCAGCCAGGGACCTCCTGGAAAACAAATTTTCACTTTTGCCCTGCCCATGCTGCTGGGTAATGTGTTTCAGCAATTGTACAATATTGTTGACACCATTATCATTGGACGATACATTGGCACCAATGCACTTGCTGCAGCGGGCGCATCTTTTCCGGTTATTTTTGTGCTCATAAGCTTGGTTATTGGTATCACCACCGGTACCACCATAATCATTTCACAATATTACGGGGCAAAGGATTACGAAAAGGTGAAGCGCGCCATCGACACGGCTTTCATCTTCCTGTTCTTTGGGTCACTTGCCCTGACCGTGCTGGGTTTGGTGTTAATAGGTCCTGTTTGGAAACTGCTGGCGCTCCCCGAACACCTGGTTGCTGACGCCACGCTTTATTTCAACATTTTCGCCATTGGCCTGGTGCTGATGTTTGGCTACAATGGCATCAGCGCCGTTTTGAGGGGCCTGGGCGATTCCAAAACCCCGCTTTACTTCCTGATCATTGCCACCATTCTTAACATTTTTCTTGACCTGTTATTTGTGCTGGTTTTCAAATGGGGCATTGCCGGCGTGGCCATTGCTACGGTAGTTGCCC
>JAHYJD010000180.1 GCA_019429365.1 Bacteroidales bacterium
TATTTTTGTAAGCAGTTTCAAACTAACTTGTCGGACTTAGAAGCTTGAAAAAACCCATGAATTCTCACTTTTCGGTCGTCGAACCCCTGGAGTTTTTCTGCGAAAAACTATTTTTCTTTTGCAAAGATAGATGTTTGTAGACAAAAAACAAATTTTGGACGACTTTTTTTGGAAAAAAATTTGCAAGAAGCAAAAAAGTGTAGACAAAGTAACTTTTGTCTTGTGTGTTTTTATGTTGTTTTTAAAAATGAATGAATAAAAAAAGCTGCCCCCCCATTGCGGGGGAGCAGCTCTTCTTTTTTTGAATAGAAATGATTTATTTGATCATTACCAGCCTTCCAACGTGGACTTGAGATCCGGCTTCAATCCGGTAGAAGTAGAAGCCTGATTGCAAGTCTTTGCCATCGAAGCTTAAGATGTGGGTTTCGAAAGCCTGCACCGGTCCTTCGAAAAGAACACTCATGCGTTCACCCACCAGGTTGTAAACCTTAACGGTGGTGTGAACATTCTCATGCACCATAAACTCAATAGTGGCTTCCTTGCGGAAGGGGTTGGGGTAGGCTTTTGCATTAATTTGATCACTAAAGGCAACTTCCTGTTCCGGCTGGCCAGTAGTGTCGAACTCGGCAATACCTTGCAGGGTTACCACACAATGGTTTTCGTCAATCCATTTTCCGATATAGCCTGCTGCGCGGTTTACATCGTGTCCGGCTGGTGCCGGGTAGGTGGTGGCAAAGTAGTGGTCGATCACCTGCATTGCGGCAGCCAGTTCGGGGAATTCGCTCAAAGTCACACCGCTTAGGTAAATGGTGGCGTACTGTGTGAAACCCCTTTGAGTAGGTGTGTTAGAAGGCCAGAACTGCTGTCCCTGGGCTTGGGTGAAAGTGTGCCCACCCACCACTACATCGTAAGGCCAAACCACATCACCCTTGGCAAACCAATACCCTTGCGAGAATGTGCAGTAAACGCCCATGGCCTCTTCGAAGTTCGCCACCAGGGTCACATCCATTGCCGGCATTGTAAAGACAAAGGCCGACATGCCGGAAACGAACTGCCCATCTCTGCTCCAGTCTAAAAACCGGTATCCAGCATTAGCCAAAGCAGAAACGTTGATCATGGCACCGGCTTCGTATTCGCCAGCTCCGTAAACCATGCCGCCATCTTCGGGATAGGCCAGCAGTGTGAGGGAAAAGGTTTCCAGCGTAAGCATTTCGAATTGAGCCTCGATGGTGTGATTGGCCATTACATTTGTGAAAGTGTGGGAAGTAACCGCGCCAACACTTACGCCATCAACCAGCACATCAGCGATTTCATAACCGGAGTCTGCAGTGATAGTGAACAACTGGCTTTCTCCGTATTCCACTACCACGTTACCAACGGGATCAATTGAACCACCTGTTCCTGCGGAAGCAAGAATGGTGAAGGTCTGCTTTATGAAGTTTGCCACCAGGGTGACATTTTCTGCGGGCATCTCGTAGCTGAAGTCAGCCACAGCAGAAACTTCCACCCCGCCGCGTGTCCAGTTCACGAAGTTGTAACCGGCATTGGCCGAAGCGGAAACGGTCACCAACTGGCCTTCCTCGAACGAACCACCGCCTGAAACAGCACCTGCGCCCATGGGGTTCACCTGGAGTGTCAGGGTGTAAAGTTCGGGTGCCAGCATGCTGAACTGCGCCTCGATGGTGTGATTGGCCGTAACATTCTGGAAAGTGTAGCTGGCCATTGCACCCACACTTACATTATCCACCAGCACATCGGCGATCTCGTAGCCTGCATCGGCAGTAATGACGAACGACTGGTTTTCGCCGTATTCCACCACCACATCTCCAACCGGATCAATCGAACCGCCTGTTCCTGCGGAAGCGGCAATGGTAAAGGTGAGCTTTTTAAAGGATGCCACTATGGTGTGATCGTCCATCACATTTTCAAAAGTGTGTGACGGCTGTGCGCCAATACTTGCGCCATCAACCAGTACATCATCTATCTCATATCCGGTATCCGCAGTAATGGTGAACGACTGGTTTTCGCCGTATTCCACCACCACATCTCCAACCGGATCAATCGAACCCCCTGTTCCTGCGGAAGCGACGATGGTGAAGGTTTGTTTCTGGAATGTGGCATGGATAGTTCGGTTGTTTATTACACCTTCAAACAGATAAGAGGCCACCGCTCCCACGCTGCTGCCATCAACCAGCACATCGACAATCTCAAATCCAGTGTCAGGAGAAATGACATATAACTGGCTGCCACCTTCTGCTACTTCTGTTTCTCCCAGTGGTTCGATGGTTCCGCCAAGGCCTGCCGAGGCAGAAATTGTGTAAAATATCTGTCCTGGCTGCGAAGTAACCAGGGTGCCGAAGTGCGAAGTATTGCCATCGGCATCGGTGGCAGTGGCCGTGATTTGGTTGCCGATCTCGAAGCCCAGCTCGGGGGCTACAGAAAAGCTTGCGGTTTTTGTTCCGGCGGTATGATCGGCCACAGTGAACTCGTCAAAGCCCAGGAAGGTTTTTCCTTGCCGCTCGTTGGTATTGGTGCGGAAAAACTCCACCCGAATGGGATAGGTCGAATTTGCCGGAGCCGAAGGCACAAAATAGGTGACCTCCATTTGTCCGCCACCGTAGCTTGCTTGCGAAATCTC
>JAHYJD010000181.1 GCA_019429365.1 Bacteroidales bacterium
CCGCCACGTGGCTAGCCCAGTCTTGCTTGGCTTTCTTCATGCTCGCTTCTCCATCTGAATTTAGATGGCCCAAGCATGGCCGCCCTGGCTTCAGGTGACAAGTCTGGGGTTCATGGAGCGCTTACGATTTGATTGAACTATTTCTAATGGATGCCATTAGAAACCAGTCAAAAACATGAGCAGCCATTGTGCAGCTAAAGCCGGCAAAAGTTCTAATGGACAATCTCGGATGACAACGGGACCAGCTTAAATTCACTGAAAAATTATCTTGACAGTGGGGTCCACTTTAGATAGCCTTTATCTTTAAGGATTTAATAAGTAGGGTAAAGTTTTACACAAAAAAAAACCTTGAGGTACAAATGCGCCGATCACTCGCTTTTTTCGTAGCTATCAGTTTTCTCGCTGGGTGCGCGTCTATCGGGCCGCAGGCAGAGAAACTTTCCCTCGCTGAGACTTCAAATTTTTACAAGGAACCGTCTCAAGGCCGTGCTGCTCTCTATTTTCGCTGCGGAAGCTGGAAAACAGAGTCTTGGCTCGCGAAGTCGGAGAACACTCTTCCGTTCTGTGCTTTGCAGGTCAACGGTAATAGTCTCAAACGTGTCGTGAAAGACTCTGTTGGAAGGGTGGAGGTGGCGGTCGGGGTGTTGACCCTGCAACCGGTTCCCGAGGAGTCTCTCGCGACCTACGTACCTCTCCAGCTCGAGGTACGTGAAGGAGATGTGGTTTTAGTCACACAAAATCTGGTTCATAAAATGGGCCCGCTTGGGGGTGCAATGTCGGGCGGTTTTACATATAGCCTTGAGTGGACAAAAGATGAGGTTATGACAAGGGTTCGAAAAAGCCAACCGGTCCGAATGTCCGACTAATTTTTTAAATTTATTCGTGATCCGAGTTTAGAGGATTATAAAAAGTTTGCATCTTTTTCTAGGTCTACACGCGAGTCGGTATCGGGCGCCCCTAGTTCTGATGCGCTGACGCACTTTAACTTTATAAACCTATCTGTGTTGGTCACCTGAATTTAATTTTGTCCGATTGGAGCGTAACTATGGAGAAAATTTTTTGGGTGGCTTTATTGGCCTATAGCATATGGTGGGTTGTAAAACGATCTGGGCAATCACAGCGCGACAAGACCGTTGACTTAATTATTTTTAGCGTGTTACTCGGTATCGCTTTAGCCAGTAGTTTTTGAATCCAGACGGGCCATGGAGTCTGGCACCAATCCACCGAAGTTAAGCTAAACTAGCCTCGTAACCAGTTGATTTTATTGAATTGAATTTATTTTTCTTTAGCTCTCCAAAATGACAAAATCCGTACCAGAAAAATATAGAGGTTACTGAATCCGTGACTTCACAGCTCCTTGACTTCATAGCAAAAAAAGCTGATTTATTCATACAAATCAACGGTTTAGGTGTAAAACGCTGTTCACCCTAAAGGTGCCCATACGGAAATGACTTTTCCTTCTCTTTTGAGCCCCTTTGTGTTTGCATAGATTAAGTAGTTGAGTGGATGCCCTCCTATATAAATCCAGTTATCTAATTTGAAAGGAAAGACTAGTCCATTTGGAGTGGCTGCAACTGTGCTTGTATGTAACGAAAGAAAAAAAGAGGGAGATTAGTTGCAGAAGCTTGAAATGTTTTTTCATAGCGATTGCCGTGCTTGCTAGCTTAAGGTATTTGAACTTGCATCGACTCTACATTTATATAGACTCGATAAGGGCAAGTATATTTTCTAACGTTAGTGCTGAACTCAAAACCGCCGAGCGTTCGGTATTGACAATTCTTTATGCTGTAGTCGCCAGTGCCGTTTTCTCTTTGAAGAGTTGCCGAATCCCATCGTCGATTATCTCGACTGCCTATTCTTTGCTCTTCATTTCGTCGTGCTTCCGATTCCGCAAAATCTTGGATGAAACCTTTTAAGTCCAATGCATATGAAAATGGCGTAACAACAAAAATCAAAAGCGCAATTTTCTTTGGATTCAAAAGATACATACCTAAACCTCGCTGTTGGGGAACTGTGCTTTAGCTGTGTTGGCGATGGTAGCACGTGCTTGTTTCACGTATCGGCTCACAGTCATCGTCATTGTGGCGTTTTTCTTCCTTGTGGCATAGAGGTTGTCGTGCTTGTGCGGCATAGCGTTCGGCACGAGTTTGAGACTTTCGCCGATAGCCGGAATACGCAAGTTACGCGGGGTCGGTTTGCAATCGGAGATTGGTGGGCGCCCGAGTTCGACAGTTAAAAACGTAAGTCGTTGATTCCTATAGTGGCACGCTTCAAGTGTGCCACTACAAAAGGGTCAACTGGGCGGGAAGGGTCGGCTTCTTGATTGTCAGTGCTTGAAAATCGCCGTGTGTTCCTTGTTGATGCTGGACCAGCCAAGCCAGCTGCCAAGCAAAATTGACGTGACCAAAGTCCGGGTGTCCCATGCATCCTCGCCAGTTTTGCTGTAACCGCCAAGTCAAAGTTGGGCGGTCTTGCGGACGCGATTTCATATTTCAAATTTTTTGTCTCTGTTCTCTGTCGCTACCGCCTACCAATTTCCGATTGCAAACCACCCCCGCGTAAGTCGTTGATTTCATTGAATGTGCCCTTGTGAAAAGTCACAAGGGTTACTGAGAACAGAGAGAGAAAA
>JAHYJD010000182.1 GCA_019429365.1 Bacteroidales bacterium
CTGCGGTCGCTACTGGCCAATATGGAGCACATACCCAATATGCGCGAAAAGACCCTGCGTTATCCCGGCCACATTCAACTGATACTCGCCCTGAAAACCGCAGGCTTCTTCAGAAAAACGCCCATTACCATAAACAATACTGCTATCCGGCCCATCGACTTCACCAGCAAGGTGCTTATTAACGACTGGAAACTGGGCCCCGAAGAGCCCGAATTTACCGTGATGCGCATCGAAATTTCGGGTCGTCAGGATGGCCAGAATAAAAAGATTGTGTATGATCTTTATGATGAGTATGATGCCGGGTCGAAACTGTCGTCTATGGCCCGTACCACCGGCTTTACGGCCACGGCTTGCGCCGAACTGATTTTGCAGGGACGCTTTGCCGGCAAAGGGGTTTTCCCACCCGAACTGATTGGTATGGACGGGGATAATTTCCATTTTGTGATGGACTACCTGGCCGAGCGCAAGGTGAATTACAAAAAAACTGAAACCAATTTATAATTCCCTTCTTTAATGAAGAAGAAAACGGATGCCATTCGCAATTATCGCGAAACCATGAAGGCCATTGGGTATGTGACCCGCAAAAAGGCCACCCAGAAAGATTATGATCGCATTGGCTTTATGTCGGGGCTGGAGGTGCACCAGCAGCTCGACACCCGCCAGAAGCTTTTCTGCCGCTGCCCTTGTGGCATTTACCAGGCACCCGACGATTATGATGCCGAAGTGATCCGCCATATGCGGCCCACCCTGAGCGAATTGGGCGAGTATGACGGCACAGCCCTGATGGAGTTCAAAACCAAAAAGGAAATCGTTTACCGCATAAAAAACGCGACAACCTGTACTTACGAGGTAGATGACACCCCTCCTTTTCCAGTGAATCGCGAAGCAGTAGATATTGCCATTCAGATCTCCCTTTTGAAAAAACTCAATATTGTGGGCGAGATTCATATCACCCGCAAGCAGTATCTTGATGGCAGTATACCTACTGGCTTCCAGCGCACAGCCATAATAGGCGTAGAAGGGGAGATACAGCTCCGTAATAAAAAAATAAGGCTTATTCAGCTTAGCCTGGAGGAAGACTCTTGCCGTGAGGTGTCGGATGTGGGCCATACCCGCATTTACCGCACTGACCGTTTGGGTATGCCGCTCATCGAAACGGTGACCTATCCCGATATGGTGAATCCCGATGAGGTGGCCGAAGCCTGCCAGTTCATCCGCTTTCTGAACCGCAGCACGGGTAAGGTGCGCACCGGCATTGGGGCTGGCCGACAGGATGTGAATGTGAGCTGCCGCGGAGGCTCACGTGTGGAAATCAAAGGCGTGGCCCACATCAAGTGGATTCCTGAGCTGACCCATAACGAAGCCTTCCGGCAATGGGCGCTATTGCACATTCGTGAAAACCTGCTTGAAAAAGTGAAGAAACCGGAGGCATGGCAGATGAGCTGGCAAAAGATCGATCCGGTGTATTTCGACTTCCGCTCAAAAATGCTGAAAAATCTGAAGGAACAACAACTTGAGTTGTATGCGGTTTGCCTGCCCCGCTTTACAGGGATCCTTTCGCATTTCACCCAGCCTGGCAAAGTGTTTGCCGACGAGATCAGCGACCGGCTCAAGGTGATTGCCTGCATTGAAAAACCCAATATGACCAGCTCAGAAGACCTGAAACCGCTGGAAAACGAAGAGGTTTTTGCAAGATTACGCAAAGTGTTGGGCGCCAAAGCAGATGATGCCATTGTGCTCTTCTGGGGCCCGGCTGCCGATATTGCCACCGCCCTCGAAACGATTGAAGAGCGCTGCCGAATGGCCTTTCAGGGGGTGCCCAACGAAACCCGCAAATCTTTTGCCGATGGCACCACCATTTTCGAAAGGGTGCTGCCCGGTGCCGACCGCATGTATCCCGATACCGACTCGGCGCCCATCCCATTAAAAGACGAACACATTGAAAGACTCTCGAAAGACCTGCCCCTGGAAGCCATTTCGGCTTACCGTCAAATGCAGGAATGGGGAGTGCCTGAAGATACTTACCATTATATTCTGAAGAAAAACCTATTTCCGCTGCTGAAGCAAATGGTGGAGGAATTGGAAGTGGAGCCTGTATTTGCGGGCACACTGCTTGGACACCGCTTGCGCTTTGTGGAAGGCCATTATGAGGTTTCTCAAGGTTTCCGGTATGAGCAAGTGGTTGAAATCCTTAAAGAAATAGAAGCCCGTGGGCTGGATCGTGAGATCATAAAACCAATGTTGCCGGTGCTGGTGCAACATCCCAAAATGGACTTCGACTCCATCCTGGTGAGCATTAACTTTAAGCAGCAAAAACCGGAAGAGGTCCTTTCAGGGGTACGCTTTTTGAAAAAGAAGTACGCAACCATTGGCCGCATTCAGGATGAAGAAGCCCGTACTAATTGGATGATGGGACAACTTCGCAAAAATGCGGTAGGGAACATAAGCCTCAAGGAATTGCGTATAGCACTGGAAAATGGGAAGAAATGAGAAGTGAGAGAAGAGAGATGAGAGGGGGGAAAATGAGAAGATGGGAAAATGAGAAGATTAGAAGATTAGAAGATGAGAAAATGAGAAAATTTGAAGGTGAGAAAATGAGAATTA
>JAHYJD010000183.1 GCA_019429365.1 Bacteroidales bacterium
CGTATTCACGGGGGCGGCACCCGGGCCTTGCCGCAAAAGTCGCTGCGCATTTATGCCCGCGGGGGTTATGGCAGCGATTACCTGAGCCACCCTTTTTTCCCCGGCCAAAGCCATACCCAATATAAGCGCATATTGCTTCGAAATGCCGGCCAGGATTTCTTTGGCGCAGGTGTGCACTTACGCGATGGATTTATTGAAAAGCTGGCCGAGCCTATCGGCGTGCCCATCCAGGATTACCGCCCGGCCATTCTTTACCTGAACGGCGAATACTGGGGCATTCAAAACCTGCGCGAACGCTACGACAGGCATTATTTCGAGCGCAAATACGGCATTCCTGAAGGCCAGCTCGACCTGCTGGAAGACAACATGGTGGTAGAGGAAGGCAGTTCCCAACATTACCTGGCCATGACAAACTATATTGCAGACAACCCCCTTTCCAACCCCGATGCCTTTGCATACATTCAGACACAAATGAATGTGGAAAACTTCACCGATTACAATATCATAAATATTTTCGCTGGCAATATAGACTGGCCGGGGCACAATCTCAAGTATTTCAGACGGCAAACCGAATACAACCCCGATGCCCCCTTTGGCAATGACGGCCGCTGGCACTGGGCGCTCAATGACCTCGATTTTGGCTTTTTCTGGAGCGGGCTATACGGTTATCAATTCGACATGATAGCCTATATAACCGACCCGGTGGGCAGCGATTGGCCCCCGAATTTCCCCTGGTCCACATTCCTCATCAGGAGTTTGCTCGAAAATGAATCTTTTCAGCATGGATTCATAAATCGTTTTGCAGACCTCCTCAATACTGTTTTCAAGGCAGACCATATGCTGGCATTTCTTGATGGAACAAAAGCCGTAATTGAGCCAGAAATCGGAAAACATATCGGCCGCTGGGGTTACCCGGCAACTACGCCAAGCCAATGGTACGGCAACCTTACCCGCCTGGTTGATTTTGCATCCAATCGTCCTGCTTTCCAGAAATCACATATCATTAACTATTTCAACTTGTCTGGTACGTTTAACCTTTCCCTTGATGTAAGCAATATGAGCCATGGAACTATAATGGCAAACCGCCTTCATCTGGACGCCTCCAATCCATTATTGCCGGGTTTTTCGGGGTATCCCTGGACGGGCGAGTACTTTGGTGGGGTGCCCCTGCCTGTCACAGCCCTTCCCAAACAGGGCTTCAGGCTGCAAAAGTGGGTAAACAGCAATGAAGAGGAATTTTTTGAAAACCCAATTTTCCTGAGCCTGCAAGAAAATGTTGCTTATACCGCCATTTTTGAAGTTGATGATACCTCCACTCCGGCATTAACCAGCCAGCATCTTGCCATTTTCCCAAATCCTGCATCAGACAGGCTCTTTATCAAAGCTCCGGCAACCCATGGGGCAATCAGTCTTCATGTTTTAAATGTTCAGGGCCGTGTAATCCTGGCGCGCGAATTCGAAAGCACTGGCAGCGAACTCGAACTGGATATTTCTTCCCTCAACCAGGGCATTTACTTTGTGCGATTCATTTCAGGAGACAAAATTAGAACAGCAAGGCTGATTAAGCAATAATCGAAGTAAAAAGATCATTCGTCTGCATTTTTTATTTTTCTCAAAAATTATCGTTACATTTAAGTTAGTGTATATCACTAACCGGCGCAACCGTATTCTCCTCCCCGGGAAGTCTGGAAAAACCGAGAAAAATGAAAACAAAAATTTCCTCCGGGAAATTTAATTGGTGTATATTCCTGACCCGAAATATCCTTTCTGGAGTATTTGCTTTATTCCTTATCTTTTCAAATCCAATTTTCTGTTGGTTCAGAGCAACAAGTCAACCATTGACCATTATGTTAACTCCCGGTTCAGACACCTGACCATTAACGATGGGCTCTCGCAAAACCTGATTTCAGCCCTCATCCAGGACAACAAAGGATTTATCTTTATTGGAACCAAAGATGGTCTGAACAAATATGACGGATACAATTTCACCATTTATAAGTACGAACCCTTCCAGAAGCTCCATACCTTTAATTGGAGATCCGGCTCCGTCCTTTGTTGCCGAATCCACGCAGGGAACACTTCATTTCCCGGAAGACTACGGCATGACGCACCCTGAGGCCAAACGCGGCAAAAGCCTAATGGATGTATTCTTCATTGACCGCGACAACAAAGTCAGGGCCATTTATTTTTACCCAGCCGAGGTCGGCCGAAGCACTGAGGAGATTAAAAGAACCCTTTTGGCCCTTCAAAAAGCCGATGACGATTTTAACGTAGAAACCCCGGCAAACTGGAAACCCGGAGATCCGGTTATGATTCCCTATCCTACTCCACTGATGCCTGAAAGCATGCAAACCGAAAACTCATTGTACTTCCAGTACAACTGGTTTATGACTTTCTCTCACGAACCAGCATCTGATCTGGAGTAACCCTAAAAGAAGAAATTACATCAACTCAAAAACCTCTGCTGTTTTTGCGGGTATGGTCCAATTATCGAAGGCTGTGTGGCGTTTCCCGGTAAGCACTTCCACTGCTTCCCGGGCACCCTCCCAGCCTTCGGTGTATTTACTCAGTTCGAGTTGAACAGGTTCAGGGTTATT
>JAHYJD010000184.1 GCA_019429365.1 Bacteroidales bacterium
CGATCTCTTCCCGCCCCAGTAATTTTGTTTCACGCAAAGCGCGCAACGTAAATACTAACGGTGCGATCTCCGCTATATGGAGTTTTCACGCCAAGGGCGCATAGCTCCACGCCAAGGGCGCCACGCAAATTTTAACGTAGCATTCTCCGCGTGATTTTTTCTTTGCGGCCTCCGCGAGAAAAAATTCTTGATGACTTGGGGAGAAATTTATCCGGAGTTTTTTACTTTTGAAGCATACTGGCCAAAATTAAAGAACTACAACCATGGTCGAAAACGTCTACGACAAGCTGAGCAATCCCTTGGCGCTAACCGTTTTTCTGCTTACGCTTCTTTTCCCCATTGGTGTTGGGCTGCTGGCCCTGATGCGAACCCGCAACCAATCAGATTTTTTTATCGGCGGCCGCTCTATGAACGCCTTTGTGGTGGGTTTGTCGGCGGTGTCGTCGGGGCGCTCTTCTTGGCTGGTGCTGGGCATGAGTGGAATGGCCTATATGTCGGGTGTAAGCGCCATATGGGCCATTGCGGGCTACACCCTGGTAGAGGCCTGGCAGTTTATTTACCTGGGCCGCAGGCTGCGCAACGAAACCCAGAAAATGGACGCCATAACCCTGCTAGATTATTTTGAAGCGCGCTATAACGATAAGTCCCGTCAGTTGCGCATTGCCGGGGTGGTAATCATTGGCATATTCATTACCGCATACGTAGCCGCTCAGTTCAATGCCGGTGCAAAATCGCTCTCTACAGCACTCGATATTTCGCTACCACTTTCGTTGGGTATTTCAGGTCTGCTGATCATGGTTTATATGGTACTGGGCGGCTATGTGGCAGTGGCATATAACGATGTGGTCAGGGCAATAATCATGCTGGTTGGATTGGTGGTGCTGCCTGTCATTGGCATCGTACAGGTGGGCGGACTGGGAATCTTGAACGAGATGCTGCACCAACTCAGCCCGGCATACCTTGATCCCTTCTCTTTGGGTGCGGGCGTCATTATTGGATTTCTTGGCATTGGGCTTGGATCCCCTGGTCAACCCCATATTGTGGTACGCTATATGTCGATAAAAGACCCGACCAAGCTTAAATACAGCGCCATATTCGGTACTTTCTGGAATGTGGTGCTGGGTATTGGCGCACTTTGTATTGGACTGGTGGGCCGAATACTGGTGCCTGATGTGAACGCAATGCCCGGTTCGGACCCTGAAATGGTATACCTGGTTATGTCGTCAAACTATTTCGGGCCGGTGCTTTACGGCCTGCTGGTTGGTGGCGTATTTGCAGCCATACTTTCTACAGCCGACTCGCAACTGCTGGTGGTGGCCTCCACTTTTGCGCGCGACCTTTATGAAAAGGTCCTGGCCCGAAAAAGGCATATTGATGAGAAAGAGAAGTTACGCCTCAGCCGTATAGTGGTTATACTGGCGGGAGCACTTGCCCTGTTTCTGGCCTATATGGCTCAGGACCTTGTTTTCTGGCTGGTGCTGTTTGCCTGGGGCGGATTAGGCGCTTCCTTTGGCCCTGCGCTTATTTTATCCCTGTTCTGGAAAGGCACCACCCGACAGGGCATTTTCGCCGGCATGATCACCGGCACCCTTACCACCATTGCCTGGTGGCTTTGGCTTAAGGAACCCACCGGAATTTATGAACTGATTCCGGCTTTTGCACTGGCAATGCTGGTGACGGTGGTGGTGAGTTTGGTTACAAAAAGGACTCAAGATGATAATTAAATTTTCCATTATGCAATTCAATATTTTTTTGAATTAATCCTCCCCTTCCTTGCCTTTTGCGCCAGAATGTCATATATTTGGTAATTATTAAATGAGAATCATTCTACTTACTAAATGGCTGTTATGAAACTGGAAGAAATCAGTAAAAGGCTGGTTGAGAAAAACCTGAAAGTAACTCCCCAGCGACTGGCAATTCTGGAAGCAATTATCAGGCTCAACAACCACCCCACTGCCGAAAATATCATTGAATTTATCAGGAAGAGCAATCCTCATATTGCAACGGCTACCGTATATAAGGTTTTGGATGCCTTAACCGAAAAAGGCCTTATAAAAAGGGTGAAAACCGAAAAGGATGTCATGAGGTATGATGCCATCACTGAAAGCCATCATCATTTATATTGTTCATTGTCCGATCGTATTGAAGATTACAATGATGGAGAGCTCAACAAAATGCTTGAATCTTATTTTGCGCAAAAAATGATACCTGATTTTCAGATTGAAGATATTAAACTTCAAATTATTGGGAAGTTTTTAAAAAATAAATCATAAACTAACCAGAGCAAAAAAGAAGGAACGACTTCCAAACAAACATTATTTTTTCAAACCAAATCAATGAAGATGGAAAACGAAGCAAAAAAAACGGGCAAATGCCCGGTAATGCACGGGGCAAATACCGATACAAAAAGTTCGGTGATGAGCTGGTGGCCAAATGCACTTAATTTAAATATTCTGCATCAGCACGATAGCAAAACCAATCCTTACGGGCCGGATTTTAACTATCGGGATGAATTTAAAAAACTCGATCTTGAAGCGGTGAAAAACGACCTGAAAAAGCTAATGACCGATAGTCAGGAATGGTGGCCGGCTGAC
>JAHYJD010000185.1 GCA_019429365.1 Bacteroidales bacterium
CCCCTGTTCAACAGCTACCTATTCGTTAAAACGCATCCCACCGACCAAAACCACTATTACAGCATCCTGCACACCCCCGGCGTGGTGCGCTTCATCACCTTCGAAGGGCAGCCCGTGCCCGTGCCCGACCACCAGATCGAAGCCCTGCAGCGTCTCTCGGCCGAAGGCTACGACCTCCAACCCGCCGAAAAACCCTTAGCACCCGGAACCCCCGTGGAAATCAAACAAGGACCGCTGAGAGGAATAACCGGCGAAATCATCGCTTCAGGCGGAAACAAGATTTTGATCATTCAGATTGATTCATTGGATAAATGCATACAGGTAAAAATTCCGGCAGGACTTGTGGAGTCCACAAATAGAGACAAATAAAAAAACACAAATGAACACAAATGAGGTTTGGGGTTCGGAGTTCGGGGTTTGGAGTTAAAGATTAGGCTTGTTTTGGGAAATATTGTAAATTTGGGCATTGTTGAAAAACTTGAAATGGTTGTATGAAAATTGAACAATTTGAGGATTTGGAAATTTGGCAAGAATCAAGGGTTGTTGCAAAACAAATTTTTGAAGTAACCTTAAAAGAGCCTTTTTCCAAAGATTTTAAACTAAAGGATCAGATCAGGGATTCATCAGGTTCAGTCATGGATAACATTGCTGAAGGTTTTGGCCGGGGAGGAAATAAAGAATTCATTCAATTTCTTTCCATTGCCAAAGGCTCGAATGATGAAACCCGATCTCAAGTTTACCGTGCCTTTGATTATCAATATATTGATGAGGAAACAAAAAATGATTTGGTGGGAAAATCCATTCAAGTTTCAAAAAAAATCAGCAGTTTTATTCAATACCTGAGGAAATCAACTTACAGGGGCCCAAAATTCCCAATGTAAAAACCCCGAACCTCAACCGAGCGAAGCGAGCTCATGAACGAAGTGAATAAACCCCAAACTCCAAACCCCAAACCCCGACCTTTCATGAAAAAACTCCTTTCCGTTGTGGGCGCCCGGCCAAATTTCATTAAGATTGCGCCGCTCGACAAGGCCTTTAAGAAGTACCGCAAGGAGGTAAAGCACCTGATCTGCCATACCGGCCAGCATTTCGACGACCGCATGTCGAAGGTCTTCTTTGAGGACCTGGGCCTGCCGCGTCCCGACTTTTACCTGGGCATTGGCGGGGGCAGCCATGCCGAGCAAACGGCCCGTATCATGCTGGAGCTCGAGAAGGTGCTGCTGGCTGAGAAGCCCGACCTGGTGATCGTGCCCGGCGATGTGAACTCCACCCTGGCAGCCGCACTGGTAGCCTCTAAGATGGGCATCCCCGTGGCGCATGTGGAAGCCGGCCTGCGCAGCTTCGACAACACCATGCCCGAAGAGATCAACCGCATCGTCACCGACGTGGTGTCAGACTACCTCTTCGTAAGCGAGCACAGTGGCATTCGCAACCTGCGCGATGAGGGCGTCGATGAGCACAAGATACACTTCGTGGGCAACATCATGATCGACAGCCTCGAAGCGCATTACGAGATGCTCGAAAATAACACCATAGTGGGACAAATGGGGCTGGAGCCCGAGAACTATATCCTGGCCACCTTCCACCGTCCCAGCAACGTGGATGACCAGGAAAACCTCAAGGCCCTGATGGATACCCTGAAGCGCCTCTCGAAGGAGCGGCCGCTGGTGTTCCCGGTGCATCCGCGCACGCGCAAGAACCTGGCCGCCTTCGGCCTCGACAAGCGCCTGCCAAAAAGCCTTATCCTCACCGAACCACTGGGATACATCGAGTTCCTGGCCCTGATGCGCTACGCCGAGCTGGTCATCACCGACAGCGGCGGCATACAGGAAGAGACCACCTACATGGGCGTGCAGTGCATCACCGTGCGCAAAAACACCGAACGGCCCGTGACCATCGACGTGGGCACCAACCACCTGGTGGGCACCGACCTCGAAAAGGTAGAAAAAGTCGCCATGGACATCCTGGGCGGCATCACCAAACCCGGCCGCATCCCCGAACTCTGGGACGGAAAAACAGGGAAGCGTATCGCGGAGATCATCGTGGAAAACATAGCATAGGGCATAGGGCATGGAGCATGGGGAAGAATGCACAGGGCATGGGGAAGAATGCATGGGGCATGGAGCAGAGGTTTGAAGTTCAAGGTTTGAGGTTTGGGGTTCAAGCCTGCCTGACGGCAGTCAGGGTTTAAGGTTTAGTGAACGATTTTGAATTGAAGTATTACCCTGAAAGGGTTAAATATCAATAGCCCCGGGTTTTAACCCGGGGATGAAGAATTAGAATTAATTTTGGCGCTGCGCCACACAACATCTTAGCATGCTGAAGGTCGTCGCAGCGCAAGGGAATGAGGGTCGGATTTTGGACCCACCCCGTTTCATCTTTTTTGCAGAGAGCACAGAGAATGGATTGATGAATGATGATTTTTGATTTTTGATTAAAACAATACCCTGAAAGGGTTAAATATCAATAGCCCCGGGTTTTAACCCGGGGATGAAGAATTAGAATTAATTTTGGCGCTGCGCCACACAACATCTTAGCATGCTGAAGGTCGTCGCAGCGCAAGGGAATGA
>JAHYJD010000058.1 GCA_019429365.1 Bacteroidales bacterium
CTGAAATTGATTGACGACAGCCAGGTGCGGCAAAAGAAACTTATCCTCGTAACGGCCATTACCCCGACGCCTGCAGGCGAAGGTAAGACCACCACCTCCATCGGTTTGACCGAAGGCTTGAACCGAATTGGTGTGAAAACCACGGTGGTTATTCGCGAGCCCTCGCTGGGTCCCGTATTCGGTATCAAGGGTGGTGCTGCAGGTGGCGGTTATGCCCAGGTGCTGCCCATGGAGGACATTAACCTGCACTTTACAGGTGATATGGCCGCTGTGGAGAAGGCCCACAACCTGCTCAGCGCTTTGATCGACAATCACCTGCAAAGCAAGGACAATGCATTGAACCTCGACCCGCGCAAGATTATCTGGAAGCGCGTGATCGACATGAATGAGCGCGCCCTGCGCGATATTATTATCGGCCTGGGTGGCCCCAAGCAGGGTATCCCGCGCCAGACCGGGTTCGACATTACCGCAGCCTCCGAAATTATGGCGGCTCTTTGCCTGGCAAAAGACATTGAAGACCTCAAAGAGAAGTTCGGAAACATCCTCGTTGGCTTCACCTACGACGACCAGCCGGTGTATGCCCGCGACTTCCACGCCCAGGGTGCCATGGCTGCTCTTATGAAGTATGCCATTATGCCCAACTTGGTGCAAACCATCGAAGGCAACCCGGCCATTATTCATGGCGGCCCCTTTGCCAACATTGCGCAGGGCACAAACACCCTGATTGCTACAAAAATGGGCCTGAGCTTTTCTGATTATGTGGTGACCGAAGCCGGTTTTGCCTCCGAGCTGGGTGCTGAGAAGTTCCTCGACATCAAGTGCCAGTATGGCGGGCTTTCGCCAAATGCATCGGTTGTGGTGGCCACTATCAGGGCCCTCAAATACCATGGCGGGGTTAAGCTGGCCAAGCTCACCGAGCCCGATGCCGATGCCGTGAAGGGAGGGTTGCCCAACCTTGAGAAACACATCGAAAACATTAAACACTTCAACCTTAAGCCGGTGGTTGCCATTAACAAATTTGCCACCGACAGCGACGAAGAAGTGGAAGTTGTTAGGGCACGCTGCGAAGAGCTTGGCGTGAAAGTGGCCATCTGCGAAGCCTGGGGAAAAGGTGGCGAAGGAGCCATTGAACTGGCAAAAATGGTGAAGGAAGAAGCCGAAAAATGCACCACTTGCTTTAAGCCGCTCTATAAATTTGATTCGACCATCGAAGAGAAGCTTCACACCATTGCTACCAAGCTTTATGGAGCCGACCACGTAGAGTATACCGTTAAGGCCAAGACCCAGATTAAGCAGTTTGAAAAGATCGGCCTCGACAAGCTTCCGGTCTGTGTGGCCAAGACTCAGAAGTCACTCTCCGACGACCAGTTCAAACTGGGCCGCCCAACAGGATTCACCGTGAAGATCCGCGAATTTGAGGTGGCCGCCGGAGCCGGATTCCTTATCCCCATTGCCGGTACCATTATGCGCATGCCCGGGTTGCCTGTGCACCCCTCGGCCGAAAAGATCGATATTGATAATGATGGAAACATTTCTGGTCTCTTCTAACACTGGTTTTGTTTCAGGATTAATTGGTGCAGGTCTGCCTCGCAAAGGGCAGACCTGTTTTTTTGGTGCCAGTTTGCAATTGTGAGTTTTGCCAAGTAATTTTAGACCTTTTACCTGAGGACTGAAAACGATTTGTTTCAGTCTTCCAAAATGCGATGATCTTGCTGCGCCGTCCTGTCTCACTTTTTCTCTTATTGATGTTTCTGGGAAACCTTATGGCTTTTTCCCAGGAGGGTTCTGGCTTTCGCCAGAAAACGATATGGGCAGGCCAAAACGATCATCAGCTTGACACTTTAAGCATTCATGCCGGCAGTTTTTCCATTATCGGCCCTGATGGCGCACCATTGGATGCTGCCTTTTGGAGCCTCGACGCAATGAATGCCCGCCTCAGTCTTCAAATGCCTCCTTACTGGCATAACGACAGCCTCTTGGTCAGCTACCGTGTTTTCCCAATCTTGCTCACGGCACCTTATTTCCATAAGGACCCGTCCACCCTTTTCGATCCCCAGGCTGCTGCCTCTCCAATACCACTGCAGTCGGGTGCAAGCCCTCCCGGCGAAGGACTGCTTCGAATGGATGGCTTGCAGAGCACCGGCAGTATTACACGTGGCATTACTGTTGGGAACCGTCAGGACCTCTCCCTGCAATCAGCCATGAACCTGCAGCTTAGTGGGAATATCAGTGAAGAGATAGCCATCAATGCCGTAATTTCTGATCAGGACATACCTTTTCAGCCTGATGGCACCACCCGGCAGATACAGGATTTCGACAAGGTCTTTATTGAACTGACAGGCCTTGGCGGCAAACTTGTTGCTGGTGATTTTGAGATGGAACGCCCCCAAGGGTATTTTATGAACTTCTCGCGCAGGGCCCAGGGGGGCTTGGCCAGCTACACCACCAGTGCCCATGGAGAGGGTCTGCTGGGTGGCGCAGAGGTGCAACTCACTGCCGCAGGCGCCATTGCCAAAGGCAAGTATGTAAGAAACCAGCTCACTGCCGTGGAAGGCAACCAGGGCCCCTACAAGCTCAGTGGGGCCAGCAACGAGAGTTACATAGTGGTGCTGGCCGGCACCGAACGCGTTTTTATTGACGGGGTGCTGCTTACCAGGGGTATGGACCACGACTATGTGATCGACTATAACATGGCCGAAATTACCTTTACCTCGCGCAGAATCATTACCAGGGAGAGTCGCATAGTGGTGGAGTTTGAATATGCCGAACGCAACTATGCCCGCTCGGTGCTGTTTGCGGGGGCGAATATCCAAACTGAAAAGGCTGCGCTCCGCATCAATTTTTTTTCGGAGCAGGACCACAAGAACCAGCCTCTTTTTCAGGAACTATCCGACCAGCGCATGGATCGCATGGCTGCTGCAGGCGACGATCTGAGCCGGGCCTTCGACTGGAACGTGGACAGCACCGGCTTTCGTAACGACCGCGTAATGTATCTTATGACCGACTCCCTGGGGTTCGATTCGGTGTTTGTTTTTTCAACTGACCCTGAGCGCGCCGTTTACACCCTGGGCTTTTCGTTTGTCGGAGAGGGCAACGGAAACTACCGCCAGATTAGCTCTGCTGCCAATGGCAGGGTATTTCAGTGGATGGCACCCTCAAATGGCATGAAACAAGGCACCCATGAGCCTATCGTGCTCCTTGTTACACCAAAAAAAATGCAGATGCTGAGCATTGGTACAAGTTATCAGATCGGCCAGCGTACCTCGGCCGGGCTTGAGTTTGCCCTGAGCAACCGCGACCTTAACCTCTTTTCAGATCTCGACAAGGCAGATGACCTGGGGTATGGGTTGCTTTTCAACATAAGTAACAAAACGCCTTTGCCAGGCTGGGGCAATGGAAAGTGGGATTTGCTGATCACTGCCATTCATGAACTGGCTTCAAAGCATTTTAATCCTGTTGAACGCTACCGGCCCCTTGAATTTGATCGCGACTGGAACCTTGGGGAGTTGGCTGAACCCACAACCGAAAACAATAGCAGCCTGAGTCTGCAACTGGCCAATCCGCAGAATGGCAATGCCCGTTACCAGTTCAGGTCGTTTCAGCAGGGTAGCGCATACAGCGGCTTCATGAACATGGCCGATGTGCGCCTCAAAACGGGTGAACTCAGGGTCTTTTATGATGGCAGCCTGCTCAACTCAAGCGGCTGGCAGCAAACCGCCTTTTATCGCCACCGGGCCGGAATCAGTCACCCCTTATGGTTTTTTGTGGTGGGTATTGAACACCAGATGGAAGACAATCGCCGCAAGACATCGGGTGCTGATACCCTGCTGGACTCAAGTGCCTTTTTCGATGAGTGGCTCTTCTTTCTTACCAATCCCGACACCACCCGCAACCGCTACCGGATATATCACAAATTGCGAAAGGATAGCCAGCCTCTTGCCAATGGATTTGCCCATGAAGCCACTGCCAAAGATTACGGAATATCTTATGAACTGCTCAAAAACCCAAAGCAGCGGTTGCTCATGAATGTGGCCTTGCGCTCACTTAGCCTGGCCAGCGACCAGGATGAAAACACCATGAGCGGGCGGCTCGACTATTTTTCGCGCTGGGCAGACGGGGCGGTGGTCTCGGCCTTGTTTTACGAAACGGGCAGCGGAATGGAGCGCGCCAGGGAATATGTCTACCTCGAAGTACCTGCCGGGCAGGGGGTATATACCTGGATCGACTACAACGGCAATGGCATAATGGAATTGGATGAGTTTGAACTCGCCCTGTATCCCGATCAGGCAAACTTTATCCGCGTGTTTGTGCCTACCGATGAATTCAGCAGGGTTTTCAGCACCAGCTACAGCCATTCCCTTACGGTCGATCCCCGCGTTGCCTGGCGCGGCGAGGAAGGCATCAAAGGCCTGCTGGCCCGGTTCAGCAACCAAACCAGCCTGCGGATTGACCGGAAAAACCAGGACGAGATCAATGCCAGCAGTTTTAACCCCTTTCTTATTGATGTAGACGAACCCTCGCTGGTGGCCCTGAGCTCATCCTTTCGCAATACCCTGTTCTTTAATCGTTCTTCAGGAGTCTTTACAATGGAACTAATTTGGCTCGACAATCGCAACAAGATGCTGCTCAGCAATGGTTTTGAAACCCGGGTGTTGAAAAACACCGGGCTGAGGACCCGCTGGAACATTGACAGGCGCTTTTCGCTTGAAATGTTCGCCAGTACTGGCGAAAAGGAGAACCAGGCAGAGTTTTTTCTGAATCGCAACTATTTGATTCGATCCTATGCCGTGGAGCCTTCAATAAGCTATCAATACGAGAACCGTTGGCGCGTAAGCATATTTTATGGCTTTACAGATAAGGAAAATACCCTGGGCTTAGAGCGCGAGAAGGCTGGCCTGCACAAAAGCGGCCTGGAGATACGTTACAGCATCCCCGGAAGGGGAAACCTAAGTGGCCGCTATCAGCTTTCGCAGATCAATTATCCGTTTGAGGCCGGAAGCCCTGTAGCCTTCGAAATGCTTGAAAGCCTCAACCCCGGCACCAACAGCATCTGGAACCTGAACTGGCAGCAAAACCTCAACGCTTGGTTGCAGCTAAACCTGAGTTACCATGGCCGTAAATCGCCCGGAGCCAATATGATTCACACAGGCTCTATGCAGGTACGGGCATTGTTTTGATTTTTTTAGGAGATAAGAAATCTGAATTTTTGTAACTAATTTTTTTTTACAGCGTAAACCGTAGAAAACATCCGGGGCTTTTACGCAATTTTCCGGGGTTAAGAAGGAGGTGGTCTTCAAGTTTGTTCAAAAAAATGTTTTGCCAGTCAATTATATATGTTAATTTTGAAGCATAATATAGTTGATTTTAGCACTAACCAGTATAAAACAAGAATTAAAAAATCTAATAAAATGAGACTTTTCGCAGCTATAGTAATGGTTATCTGCCTGCTCGCACAGCCGGTTTTTTCGCAGAACCCGGTCAGCGCAGGCTTCAACAGGGTTTCTGTTGGCCTTAATGCAGGTGTTATGACCCCGTTTACCGACATTAAGCAAAAGGATTATTTCCCGAAATTTGATGAAATGTCAATTGGTGGCGGATTAAATCTCGAATATCATTTTACCCCGGTTTTTGGATTAAGGGGGCAGTTTTTAATTGGCAAACTCGATGGCAGGGACGATTCACAGAACCGCAGATTTGAGACTGAGCTCTGGGAAGCCAACCTTAGCGGGATTTTCAGCTTCTCAAAACTTTTCTCGCCCCGCTGGTCGAAAAACGACCGTATAGATATTTATGGTTTGCTGGGTGTAGGAATGGTTTCTTATCGCTCAAAGGTCTTCCTTAATGAAGAGCTGGAAAGAAGCTACGGTTATACCAACAACGGACAGGATAAAGACAGCCGCCTGAATGACCTGGTAGTGCCAGTCGGTCTGGGGGTCCGATTTAATCTGTCACAGCGTGTCGACCTTGGCATAGAATCTACTTTCCGGTTTACCCAAACCGACAAACTGGATGCCGTAAGCCGCATCTTTTCCAAGTATGATGCCTACAATTACACCAGCGTGGGGCTGATTATCAAACTTGGAAGCCACACCCGAAGTATGAAATGGGCTTCGCCCTCAGTGGTAATGTATCCGGGCGATGTGAACCGTATGGAGTTCATTACCGAAAGAATTTCAGAAGTGGATCGCCGCGTTGAAATAATAGATCAGCGCCTGGAAGAAACCACCTACGACCGCGAGATTGCTGATCTTCGTCAGCAGGTACAGGCCATCGATCAAAGGCAAAACGAATTGAACAACAGAATGAGCACCCTGGCCGATTCCAGGCCCGCCGCCAGCGTTGCTGAATCGTCAGTTGCCGCCCTGCTCAGCGTATACTTCCGCCTGAACAGCTCTGCCATTGACAATTTTAACTATGAGCGCATTGCATCGGCTGCCAGGTTCTTGTATGCAAACCCAGAAGTTGGTATTGAATTGGTTGGCCATACCGACATTACCGGCCCCTCGGCATATAACCATGAGTTGAGTGAGCGCCGCGCGCAATCCGTGTATGATGTACTTGTTAATGACTTCAATATCGATCCGGCCCGTCTTTCCATCTTTCACCGTGGCCCCGACGATCCGCTCTCGCAGCAGAACCTCAGCATTAACCGCCGTGTCGACTTTATAATAAGAAGCAACTAAAGCATATGGTGAATAAAAAAAGGGGCTCGAAAGGCCCCTTTTTTTATTAGTGAGAATCTAAGCCATGCCGCATGTAAATAAGATGTTCCAAGGTTTTCAATATTTCTTCCATGTATTCGTTTACGGCTTTAATACTGCCGGGCAAGGTATATACCAGGGTCTCGCCTATCAGGCCGGCAATGCCGCAGCTCAACAAGGCATTGGGTTTTCGGGTTCCGTATTTTATGCGTATATTTTCCATGATGCCCGGAATTTCCTTATGCAGCATGGGCCTTACCGTTTCCACGGTGATATCGCGCGGGCCAACGCCGGTACCTCCGGTGGTTAGTATCACGTCATATTCTTCGTAAAGACTTTTTTCAATGAGCATGCTCAGGTTGGTGGCATCGTCGGGAATAACATTCAGGTCGATGTGGATTTGCCTGTTGCTGCTTTCGAAATGCTTTTTGAGTAGTTCAACAATGCGTGGGCCGCTGCGGTCTTCATATTCGCCGCGGCTGGCACGGTCGCTCAGGGTTATTACCTGGAAGCGAAATACCTTGGGTTGATACTCCAGTTCGTCGCCCGGGCGAAGTACTCCTTGTCGAATGACCCTGGCAAAAATCCCCTCCTTGGGCATAACACAGTTGCCAACTTCCTTAAAAATGGCACAGCTGCTGCCATGGCATTCCTTGCCGATCTGGGTTATTTCAAGTTCCACATCTTTTCCAACCAGGCGATCGAGAGGAGCGGTCTTAACCAGTTCGAGGCCTTCGGTGGTAATGTTTTCGGCAAACTCCCCAAAAGCAATCTCGCGGCCAGCCATGGCTGCAAAACGATCGAAGCTTTCTTTTCCAAGCAAACTCACCTGCCTGTGCCAGCTTCCCGAATGGGCATCTTCCATAACGCCATAGCGGTTGAGCTGTATCTCGGCCACCGGCTTTTTAACGGTGCCCTTCTTTTCAGAAATATTTACAGATAATATCTTCATTCTCATAAAAGGTTCCTTTTCCTTTTCCCGGAAGGGGTTTATTGTTTTTTCTTTTCCACGAGCACCACTTCACGTATCACCATTTCCTTGTCGACGGCTTTGCACATGTCGTAAATGGTAAGCAGGGCCACACTTGCCGCGGTAAGGGCTTCCATCTCTACACCGGTTTGTCCATTGCAGCTTATCCTGGCAGTGACTTCCACGCCATCGCCTTCCAGACGGGTTTTAACCTCTGCTTTGGTAATTTGCAGGGGGTGGCAAAGCGGAATGAGGTCGGCGGTTTTTTTTGCGGCCTGTATACCTGCAATTTCGGCCACGGTAAGCACATCGCCCTTTTTCATCTGGTTGTCGCGGATAAGCGCAAGGGTCTGCCCGTTCAGGCTGATAAAACCCCTGGCTGTGGCCGTACGCTGCTGAATGGGCTTGCCCCCCACATCAACCATATGCGCCTTGCCTTGCTCGTCGGTATGTGAAAGTTTGTTCATAAAGCTTATGGGTTGAAGGTTTGAAGGGTTTATAGTTTAATAGTTTAAAAGTTGAAGAGTTTAAGAGTTGAAGTTCAAAAAATCCTAAATCATCATTCATAAATCATAAATTATTAGCCACCAATGTTGTGGAAGCAGTTGTGCAAATTTACCGTTCCTTTTTCTGGTTTCACGCTAAGTGCCAATTCAATGGCTTTTCTGACGCCCAGCTCTCTCACGCTGAATTCCATGTCGCTGAACAGGCAGGGCTTCATCATGCCGTTGCTGGTGAGTCGAAGGCGGTTGCAGTTGCGGCAGTCGCCGCCTGATCCGCCATCCACAATGCCAAACTCTCCGGTGTGGAGGTCCATTTGTTTAATGAACCGGGCCTGTAGTCCATTTTCCAGGCAATATGCCTTGACGGCCAGGGCATCGGGTTCGTCGCTGGCAGTTTTTATTACGCAGTTTACCTTAATGGGGCTCAGCCCTGCTTTTCGAGCTGCTTCAATGCCGGCAAACACCCTGCGGATATCACCTCCGCGGGTTACGCTGGCAAATTTTTCAGGGTCCATGGTGTCGAGGCTCACATTAATGCGGTGCAGGCCTGCTTTTGCCAGTGGAGCGGCAAATTCGTGCAACAGCATGCCATTGGTGGTCATGGCAATGTCTTTCACACCCGGCACGGAGGCAATAAGGCGCACCAGCTCCACAATGTCTTTGCGCACAAGTGGTTCTCCACCTGTAATCCTTATTTTGTCAATGCCCAGGGGCACAGCCGCTTCAACCACCTCCTTAATTTCCTCATAGCTAAGTATCTGGCTGTGCGGAATAAACTGCACACCTTCTTCGGGCATGCAATAGCGGCAGCGCAGGTTGCAGCGGTCGGTAACCGAGATGCGCAGGTAGTTTATTTTTCGGTTAAATCGGTCTAACATGCACCGGGGCTCCTTTTTTTATATCATTAATGCCTTTCGGGATACTCATAATGCCGTCGGCCAGGCAAACGGCGTGGATATGGGCCGAGCCGTGATAGCTTACCGGAACCACCAGGCCGCTTTCGCCAATGGTTACGGGCAGAAACTCCAGGCGATCCGATTTTTTTCGCTGGAAGTCAATGCCCAGGGGTAACGCCAACACCCTGGGGGTCCATTCATATCCCATCATACGGTAGAGCAGGGGTTTTGCAAATACTTCAAAGTTTATGAAAGAAGAAACCGGGTTTCCGGGCAGGCCGAAAATGCAGGAGCTTTCGGTGCGTCCAAAAACGGTGGGTCGCCCGGGTTTTACGGCCACTTTTTGAAAGAGTATTTCCACCTTATTTTTTCGCATGATCTGGGGCACAAAGTCGAAGTCGCCCATCGACACTCCTCCGGTGAGGATCACCATGTCGTTTTCGGCCAGGGCTTTGCCAATGGCCCGGTCGGTGGCCTCTTCATCGTCGGGGATTATGCCCATGTAATTTGGGATGCAGTGTGCGGCTTTTACCTGTGCAATAAGCTGAAAGCCATTGCTGTTGCGGATTTTACCGGGACCGGGCAGCTGGGCTGGTTCTACCAGTTCGTCGCCCGTGGAGAGGATTGCCACCCGGGGCTGTTTGGCCACCAGGGGATTAACGCAACCCACCGAAGCAAAAATGGCCACGTGCTGCGGCAATATCTGCATGCCCTTGCCCCAAACCAGGTCGCCCTTTTTAACATCCTCGGCCTTGTAGGCTATGTTGCGCGCGGTTTTGTTGCCTGTAAAACGAATTACACCCGGCTTCACTTCCTTGGTGTGTTCCACCATCAGCATAGTATCAGCACCTTCGGGTATCATGGCACCGGTCATGATCTTGCTGCATTGTCCGGGTAGAATGGTTTTTGAGGGAATTTCGCCAGCGGCGATTACCTCCAGCACCTCAAGGTCCTTGTCCAGGTCCTCCATGCGGCAGGCATAACCATCAACGGCAGCCTTGTCGAAAGGAGGCATGTCAACATCAGAGTACACGTCCTCTGCCAAAACCCGGTAAAGGGCGTCGTTAAAATCGACCCGCTCGGTATCCGTTTTCCTCACATCGCGAAGAACGGTTTCCAGGGCATCTTCAAAACTGATCATATAACTTGAATCTTTTTACTGCTGCAAAGGTACCAACAATTTTTGTGAGGGGAGGGGTGAAGTTTTCGTTGGGAAACTACAGCTCAATAACCTGGTATTCGTGGTTGAGCAGGTTTATTGACAGGACTTTGTTTCTCAATAAATCTCCCTTTTCCAGCAGCACTTTGATGGCTTCGGCCACCTGAATGGAGGCGGCCAGGGCAGGAGTGAAGGAAGGGTTGCCAAGGTGGGTCTCGGCTCCTTTGATAACATCTTCGGGATAGAGTTTTTCCATCATCCGGTCGCCGGGCATTATGGTGCAAACCTGTGCATACCAGCCGGCAATGGCGCCAAATACCAAAGGAATATTCAGCCTCTCGGCAGCCATTTCCACAATTCGTCTCGATTTTACATTGTCGAGGGCATCGCAAATCAGGTCGTGTCCTTTCAGGATGCGATCGGCATTTTCTTCGGTAATAAACTCGTAAATTGCTTCGGTTTTAATCTCGGGATTGATTTCCCTGACCCGGATTTTTGCTTCGCTGGCTTTGGGCTGCCCCAGTTTTTCGGGTGTGGAAAGTAACTGCCGGTTCAGGTTGGAGAGTTCAAACACATCGCCGTCGATCAGCGTCAGGCGCCCGATGCCCAGGCGAGCCAGCATTTCAATAATATAACCCCCCAGGCCGCCGCAGCCTACCACCGCCACATTAAAAGTGCGCAAGCGCTGGTTTTCGGCTGGGCTAAGCATTTTTTCGTTGCGAATATACCTTTCCATAATCAGGGTTTTAGGCCCACGAATTTACAAAAATTAACGTTTTGCAAGCGGTTTTCCTTTCGGCTTAAAACTGGTATATTTGCACATCTTTAACCCCAACCAATGCTGCGAAACTGGAAATTGAGCATGGTGTTTTTATTCCTTAGCGGGCTGGTGCTGCTTTTTATTGTGGCCCCCCTTGCGGGAATGTTTCTTAACACCTCGGCAGGGCAGTATGCCGATACGCTTACCGATCCAACGGTAATGCGCAGCATCCGACTTACCCTGCTAAGCTCCCTGGCTGGCACCCTGATCTTTGGCATTGCAGCCATTCCCCTGGCTTACCTGCTGGCCCGCAAGGACTTTTTTCTGAAAGGCCTGGTCAATGGGCTGGTCGACCTTCCGGTGGTGATTCCGCATTCGGCAGCCGGCATTGCCATTTTGGGTGTGGTAAGCCGCGGTACCTTGCTTGGAAAGGCGGGTGAAGCAGCAGGGATAACCTTTGTGGGAGGCGTGGCAGGCATTGTGCTGGCCATGGCCTTTGTCAGCATCCCTTTCCTGATCAATGCGGCCCGCGATGGCTTTGCCGCCGTGCCCGAAAAGCTCGAAAAGGCGGCCCTGAACCTGGGTGCTTCGCCCTGGCGGGTGTTTTTTACCGTTTCCTTGCCCCTGGCCAGGCGCTCGGTAGTCAGCGGGCTGATTATGATGTGGGCCCGCGGACTGAGCGAGTTCGGCGCCGTGATAATTATTGCCTATCACCCCATGATTACTCCTGTGCTCATTTGGGAGCGCTTTACTTCTTTCGGCCTGGCCTATGCCCGCCCGGTAGCCGCCGTTTTTGTGATGGTGTGCCTGGCCGTGTTTGTGCTGATGCGGCTGTTGTCAAAAAATCACCTCCATGTTAGAAATTAAAGATATTGGCATACGCCTGGGCGACTTCGCCCTGGAGGAGGTGTCGTTGCAACTGGCCCCCGGCGACTACCTGGCCCTGCTCGGGGTTTCGGGCGCCGGAAAAACCGTATTGCTTGAGGTGCTGGCAGGATTGGTGAAGCCTCAGCACGGGCAGATCAAATGGAATGGACACGATATTACCCTTGCACGCATACAGCAGCGGCCGGTGGGGCTGGTTTACCAGGACCTGTCGCTTTTTCCGCACCTAGACGTATACTCAAACATTGCCTATGCCCTGAAGGTGCGCAGGCTGCCCAAAGCCGAAATTGCTTCGCAGGTGGAGGTTCTTGCGAAAGAAACCGGTGTGTCGCATCTGCTGCCCCGTTTTCCCGGAACTTTGTCGGGCGGGGAGGCACAGCGTGTTGCCCTGGCCCGCACCCTGGCGGCCGAGCCGGCCATACTGCTGCTGGATGAGCCGCTGGCTAACCTCGATGCCAAACTGAAAGGCGAACTCAGGGGACTGCTTCGCCAGATAAACCGCAGCGGAAAAACCATTATTCATGTAACCCACGACTTTATGGAAGCGGCTACCCTGGCCAACAAGGTTGCTGTGATAGAAAAGGGCCGCCTGGCCCAATTCGGAACGCCCGAAGAGGTGTTTCGTCACCCGAAATCTGAATTTGTGGCACGCTTCAGTGGAATTAAAAATATTTTTCCCTGCCGCACCGAACCCATGCCCGGGCTACAAGGCCTGCAAAAAGCAACGATAAACCCGAATTGTGCGTTGGCTTTCCTGGGCCCCGAAGAGCATACCCAGGGTTTTGTAATGATACCACAGGAAGACATTCTCCTTTCGCAAAACCCCATTGAAAGTTCGGCGGTAAATCAGTTTCAGGGTGTAGTTAAAGAGTCCTATATCAGCGGCGCAGGAATGGAACTGCTTATTGATGCCGGTTTTGAAGTGGTCGTTTCAGTAAGCCGGCTTTCTTTCGAAAAAATGGCGTTGATGCCCGGGAAAAACGTGTGGGTAAGCTTTAAGGCTTCAGCAGTGAGGTTTCTGGCCGATTGAAATGCCCTTCTTTCCGCAAAAGCGAAATAACAAAACCCCTATGCCTTCAGGCTCTCGTAAATTTCATGATATTTCTCAACCCCGGCTTCGAGGTTGAAATGCGTAATGGCGCATTGCCTTATGCTATCTGGCGGTTTGCGCAGCAACCGATCGATTTGCCTTATGGCACGGTCGTAAGCCTCATCGGTAAAGTCTTCGACAAGGATACCCACCCCGTTTTCCTTCACAATCTGGTCGGTATCGCCAATGCCGGGATTGGTGATAAAAGGGATGCCCATACTCATGATTTCGGCCTGCTTGGTGGGGCTTGAGGCTTTTTTCGAGAAAACAGGTTTAATGAAGAAAATGGAAATATCGGAAAGACTCAGGTAAAGGGGTACCTCGCTGCGGCCTGCTTTCACCACAATGATACTGGTGGGATCGATATAAGCCCTGGCGGCCTCTTTCAGAATTTGGTCAGGATCTTCGCCGGTAATAAACAGGAAGCGCGCATCGGGATAAACCATAAGCAACCGCCTGAAAAAAGCCATCATTTCGACGGTCATATACCATGTGCCGGTACTGCCCAGGTAAGACAAAACGAAGTGTGCAGGGTCGATACCCAAGAGGTTGCGGGCGTTCTGCTTATCTTCGGATGAGATGTTGACCTGCGAAAACAGCTCTACATCGGTACAGCAGGGAATGACGCTGGTGCGGCTTTCGATATGCTCACCGAAAGATTGCCCGATAATCCGACGGCCTTTTTCAGTGAGGCTCACCACCGCATCGGCATGCTCGAAAAAAGCTTTTTCCTGCTTCTTGAAATAATTGTAAACCAGGCGGAAGAAGGGGTTGGAACGATTCCAGATATTGCCCTCGAAGCGCTCGTCGACCCAGAATCCGCGCATATCGAACACGAAGCGCAGGCCCAGGCGCTTTGTCATAAACAGGCCGGCAAAAGAGGCAATGTAGCTGCGACAATGCACAATTTCGAAAGGCGTTTTGCGATGCTGCTTCAGGGCAGCCCGTCGTATCTTATAAAGGTCGAAAACTTTCGAAAGCAGTGGCGGAAAGCTGGAAAATTTCAGGGGAGTCCATCCAATTTGCCCTGCAGAAAAGATGGCTTTTACCTGCGATTTGTCTTTCTCAAAGGTGTCGGGCTTTTCGCAGCTAATGACATGTATGCGGTGGCCTTTCTGTGCCAGCCCTTGCAGGTAAGGAATAACCTGAGAACGACCCAGGGCATCCGTCATACCATCGTATGATATGTATAAAACATTCATTGTTGCTGCTAAGCCTGCTTTTGCACGTAAAATTAATGAAAATACACTCCGCCAGAATGTTTTTTCTGTTTTTGAGGTGTTTTAAACTGCCTGGCGAAAATCGGGTAAAGTTTTTACCTGTGAACGAGTCTCACACTTTTTCCAAAAATTCGTTAAAGGCAAAACTTTTTTGAACCAGTGGTTGCCTGGCTTGTTCTTATGTTAAGAAATTCTGAACTTTGCGCCCTCATTTAAAGGTTATGAAAAAAATCGGTACCTTTATATTCAAATAGTTAAATAAAAACATTAGTTATTTCAACCTTCAAAAACATGCATTTTTTTCGAAAAAACTTCCTGGTTATTGCCAGCCTTGCTCTTATGGTTGTTGGTTTAAGTTCTTGCGGGCAAACTGCTGCCAGTTCTTCTGAAGAGGCAGGCTTTCCCAAACCAAAAAACATTATCTTTTTTATTGGCGATGGCATGGGTTACAATCATGTGCTTGCTGCCAATTATTTTGAGTTTGGCCACGAATTGGCACAACCTTTTGAGCAGGCCGACTGGACCCAGGTAGGTCTTGCCACTTATCCGGCCGTGACCCGCAAGCGCGATGGCGAAGTGGTTTTCGGCACAGGTTACAGTCCTCGTCAATCGTGGAGTGATGCCTCATACAACAACCGCGACTATACCGATAGTGGTGCCGGTGGAACTGCCCTGTCAACCGGTCGGAAAACCTATAACAGTTCGATCGCTATTGGCGTCGATGGCGACACCCTGACCCTTGTTAGCCAGGCCGCAAAAGCCCTTGGGAAATCTATCGGTGTGGTGTCAAGTGTTCAGTTAAGTCATGCTACTCCGGCGAGCTTTGCGGCACACAACAGCGATCGCCGCAATTACGAGGAAATTGCACGCTATATGTTTTTCAATACCCAACTAGATCTTATCATGGCCATTGGTCATCCAAATTATGATGATGATGGGCGGCCTTCTGAAAACAACGATCGTTACGTGGGTGGACGTGAAATTTGGAACCAATTGATTGTTAACGATGGCCGCACTGAATTTGAAGCATTTGGGCAGCCTTTCAAAGTGCAGGATGCCAATGGCGACGGGAATCCCGATCCGTGGACAGTGATTCAGTCGCGTGAAGAATTTTTGAACCTGGCCAGTGGTGACACCCCCAGCCGGGTGCTGGGTGTTCCAAAGGTTCACGCTACCTTGCAGCAAGGGCGTTCAGCGGGTGAAAATGAAGTCGTACCTTTTTCACAAACTTTGAATGCCAATGTGCCCACCCTGGCTGAAATGACCCGTGCCGCATTGAATGTGCTTGGGAAAAATCCAAAAGGCTTTTTCGTAATGATTGAAGGCGGTGCCATCGACTGGGCCAGCCACGACAATCATTTGGCAAGGACCATTGAAGAGCAGATCGATTTTAACAATTCAGTAAAGGCAGCCATTGAGTGGGTCGAGAAATACAGCAGCTGGGAGGAAACTTTGATCATTATTACCGCCGACCATGAAACTGGCTACCTCACCGGCCCCGATCACCCCGAAAAGGTGAATGCCCCCGTGGTAAACATGGGAAAAGGAAATCTCCCGGGGCATAAATTCAACTGGGATAACCATACCAACACCCTGGTGCCCTTTTATGCCAAAGGCCCCGGGCAGGAGCTTTTCAGGCTCGCTGCCGGCGAGAAAGACCCCGTTCGCGGTCCTTTCTTGCAAAACGTTCAGGTGCCGCAAACCATCTTTATGATGTGGGGTATGCCCGACACTGGAACACATAGGTTAAGCCGGTAAAATATGGTCTTTTTAAACAGGAAAGAGGCTGTCAGGTTTTGGCAGCCTCTTTTTGCAAAAAACCCCGGGACAGTTTTCTATCCCGGGGCTACCAATCAACTAACCAAAACAACAACATGAAGAGAAACTAAATATCTTTATAAAATTTAATCTATTTTACGGCCAAATTAAGGCCCTACATTAATAACTCAAAGAGGACAAAAATGTTTTGCCAAGGCAAAAAAATATTATACAAAAATTGTTAAACGTGCTATTAAATAATTTAACTATTTTTTAAAAAAAACCGCCCGGACCGAATCAAACCCTTTGTAAATAAACCCTGCCCGGGCGGAAAACAAAACAGAACTGATCTATGAGAACTATATTATGTTGAGCGTTTCAAGGCAATGCTTAATTTTTTGCCAGGTGCGTTCAATATCGTGATCGAGCCCCACAGAGAAGCGAATCAGTCCTTCTGAGAGCCCCATTTTCTTTTGCACATCGTCGGGTACTTCGCTCGAGGTGCTCTTTCCTGAATTGCTAAACAGGGTTTTGAAGTAACCAAGGCTTACGGCCAGGTAACCCACGCCTTCTTTCTGCATCATTTCCATAAGCTGCGAAGCTCTTTCGCTGGTTTCCAGGTCAATGGCAATCATGCCGCCAAAACCGAAGTCGGGGTTCATAAGCTCTTTCATGAGTTCATGCTGCGGGTGCTCGGGCATGCCGGGGTAAAGGAACTTAAGGCCCACTTCCTTGAACTTGCTGGCCAGGAACATGGCATTGTGGCTGTGTTGCTTCATGCGTATGTGCAGGGTATGCAGGTTTTTATGGATGCTCGATGAGCGCATGGGGTCGAGCACTGGGCCCAGCAGCATGGCGGTGCCGGTGTTTACATCGGCCAGGGAAGCGATAAACTCTTCGGTGCCGCAAATGGCGCCGGCCACGCAGTCGTTCTTGCCGTTAATGAATTTGGTCATGCTGTATACCACCACGTCGGCGCCCAGCTTGGCGGGAGCAATCATCATGGGGGTAAAGGTGTTGTCGACCAACAGCTTAACCTTGTGTCTGCGCGAAATTTCGGCCAGGGCGGGCAGGTCAGATATCTGCAGCAAAGGATTGGTCATCGACTCGGTATAAATCATGGTGGTGTTGGGGCGGATGGCTTTTTCCACCTGCTCCAGGTTGGTAATATCCACGAAAGTGACCTCAATTTTGAATTTCCTCAGGTAGTTGGCCATAAAGGCGAAGGTTCCGCCATAGGTGGTAATGCTCGACACGATATGGTCGCCGGTGCTGCAAAGTTGCAAAATGGCACTGGTAATGGCACCCATGCCCGAAGCAGTCACCCAGGCAGCCTCGGTGCCTTCCATGGCCGCCAGGGCATCGGCCAGGTACTTGTTCGAAGGGTTCCAGTGGCGCGAGTACAAGAAACACCCCTGCTGATCTCCGTGGAAGGTGTCGACCATGGTCTTGGCCTCCATAAAGGTATAAGTGGCAGAGTCGGTAATGGATGGGTTTACATCGCCAAACTCGCCAAACTGAAGCAGGTCCTGAATGTTGGATGCGGGATCAAATTTCATGTTTCGTTGTTTTTACAGAACCGGATTTTGCAGTAAAACCAGTCCCTGGTTTGTTTTGCAAAAATATTGAATTTTATCAAATTTCCCATAAAGGAATTAGAATAAAAGTAAAAAAAATGCATTGTGGTTACAAATCGTAAGTGAAAAACCTTAATTTTGTAAAAAACCGAACAGAAATTTTTTATACATGGAAAAAGGCTTTCAAATTGATAGTACTGACAAGAAGATTCTTGAAATTCTATCGGCCAACGCCCGCATGCCTTTCCTGGAGGTGGCCCGCGTGTGTGGTATTAGTGGCGCCGCGGTACATCAGCGGGTGCAAAAGCTCATGGATGCCGGCATTTTGGATGGCTCGCAGTTTTGCCTCAACCCCAAAGGCCTCGGCTATTTTACCTGTGCTTTCATTGGCATCCAGGTAAACCTGATGAGCACTTCTACCCATGAGCAGGTATTCCAGGCCATAAAGAAAATTCCAGAAATCCTGGAGTGCCATCACATCTCGGGCAAATACTCCCTTTTTGTGAAAGTGTTTACAAAAAACAATGAGCATCTAAAGAAAATCATTGTAGAAAAGATACAAACCATCCCGGAAGTGACCGCCACCGAAACCTTTATTTCACTTCAGGAAGGCTTTGTCAGACAGCTGCCCATCAAAGAGGGCAATGTCTTTTTTTATGAGTAATACCGCTTTCGCGGAAAATACCTTTGCCGTTTTTTGCCGCTAAGCCTTATTTTTGCACTCTCATAGTAAAAATCTAAAACCAGATAAATATGTTTACCGGAATAGTAGAAACCACCGCCCGGGTGGTTAAGATTGAAAAAGACCGCGGCAATATCCATTTCACCATGGAAACCCCCATTGCCGACGAATTGAAGGTCGACCAAAGCGTTTCGCACGATGGCGTTTGCCTTACCACCGTAAATGTTGACAAAGAGAAAAAGCAATATACCGTAACCGCCATACAGGAGACCCTCGATAAAACCAATATGCGGACCTGGCAGGAAGGCTACCGCGTAAACCTGGAGCGCTGCATGCGCATCGATGGCCGCCTCGATGGGCACATCGTGCAGGGGCATGTGGACCAGACGGCCGTTTGCACCAAGGTGGAAGAATTCGATGGCAGCTGGAAATTTTATTTCGAATACGACCGTGGCCCAAAAAACATTACCGTTGAAAAAGGCTCCATTTCGGTAAACGGCGTTAGCCTTACCGTGGTCGACTCAGAACCCGGTTTGTTTTCCGTGGCCATTATCCCCTACACTTACGAGCACACCAATTTTGGCGACTTCAAGCCCGGTTCAGTGGTGAACCTTGAGTTTGATGTCATTGGCAAATACGTGGCCCGCCTGCTCGAACAGCACTTCGAAGCAAAGAAGTAAAAAAAGGGTTGTCGTTGTTATCATGGTTAAAATCTTAACAATGATCCCGCACGTGCGGGACGAAGCAGACAACAACGACAACCTTGACAACCTTTTAACCCTTACTTGATTTCCACCTCAATCCATTCCGAACGGTCAGGATCTTCGGGGGTTTTCCATCTTTTCGGCGGGTTCTCTTCCAGCTCTTTCAGCAGCACTTCAATGGCTTTTTCCAGGGCCGGGTCTTGTCCGCGTGCCACCAGGTGGGGTGCATCAACCACTTCAATATCGGGATAAACCCCAACACCTTCAATGATCCATTCGCCTTCCTGGTTGTAAATGCCGAAGCGCGGCACGGCAATGTAACCGCCATCGGTCAGTCTGGCGTTACCCGAAATGCCCACCAGGCCGCCCCAGGTACGGGTGCCAATGATGGTTCCCAGGTTTTTCTGGCGGAAGAAATAGGGGAAGGCATCGCCGCCCGAGGAAGAGTACTGGTTTATGAGCATGGCTTTCGGGCCGTCGTGGGCCACACCGGGCGTGCGCATGGGATCGAGGCCGGCGCGATGCCAGTAAGCGAGTGTTT
>JAHYJD010000059.1 GCA_019429365.1 Bacteroidales bacterium
CCGGTGCAGGTCCTGATCAACGCCACCGGGAGTTAGGGCCATTGTTAATCAAATACTTTCACCAAGGTTTTTTCAATATTTGAGCCATCGCATAAACTAATGGTTATTGTTAGCTCGTGTTCTTTGGAATCTGCTGGGTTTGAATCAAAAACTAAGTAGCCAAATACATAGGGTGGCAGCATTTTCATATCATCAACGTACAATTCTGATAACTGCTTATCTATGGGATGAAAGTTTTTCATTTCTTCAATGTTAACAAAATCGTATAACCCCTCGAAACTCCCAGGGGAATCGTATTTCCAATCAAAGGTATCTATATAGCCACTATCTATGAACTTTTTAGGAGAATACGAAACTAATCGAACAATATTGTTTAGAGAAGCACCGGCAGGGTGATTTTGGTCAAAATCGGTATTGCTAATTATGTTAATACCATTAATGCATAATGTAGAGGCCTCCCCCCAATGAGGATATGCGATATAATCTCTCTTTTTGTTGTAACTAATGTCGTTATGAGCGTGGCACAGGCTATCATACACTATTTTATCGTTACCTTCTGAAATCCAAGAATAATTCTTTTTTATCAACCCACTCCGAAACTCTATGATGCCTGATTTTTTAACATTAAAATCAATGTCTTCAGGCTTTTTGTAGGTGTTAATGTAAGATTGGAATATATGGTACTGAACTTTATTGCAGCTTTGAATTTGCATTAATAACATTAAAATGAAGAAAAATGCAAAAATGTTTTTTGGTTTCAAAATTGATTAGTTATTAGGGTTATCGTAAGTTATTGTACGGAACCACCACGTATAGTTGGGTGTCATATTGCTTCCCCAATTACTTTCATATGGTTCGGTTTCTATAGGACCATTATTGACATCAAATATGCCCGAAGCATAATAGCCATTACTGCTACTACACAATAACCCACTTGCGAGGGCACTCGCCAGGCTCATCTTACTGACAGAAATATTTTTTGTAAAATACAAGGGAATAACGCTCAAGCCGGTGGCAAGGGCAGTTATTCCCGAGTAAATTAATACAATTATGATATCTGACATTTCTTCACAAATTTTATTTTACATATCCACTTTTGTTTTACACCTGTTAAAAAATCAACCGCTTAATTGAATCTAAGTTTAATAAATTCGCCAATTAATATAGCGGTAGGGTATGAAACTTCTTCTTCTGTTTGTGCATGAAGCATGAGTTTCTCAGCAAATTCAGCTACTTCGGGATGGTGTTCTGCAGTTGCATGCTGCACTAAAACCTCCAAAGCCGCTACAATTTGTTTATGTTCTGCCAGCATTTCCGGCAGTTCTGTTTTCAGTTTATCCGTCATGGATAAAACCTGTTCCATTTCTTCAGAAAGTTTTCCTGAAGAAAGTTGAGGCAAGAGGCCTAAAGGCGGAAGTGCGTACTCCTCTTCTTTCACAAAATGCGGATGCATCAATTCAGCAACTGTTTTTGCGGTTTCGCCTGTTTTGCCTGAAAGCTGCGTGGCTTTTCTGAGCATGTCATGTAATTCTTCATGCTCTTTCTTTAATGAAATTGGTGTTTTAAATTCCATGATACTTTTATTTTAGGTTATTATTAATGTCCAGCATGACCACCACCGTGTTCCAATACGTCATGTAGCGCTTCAACCGTATGTGTGTAGTCAACATAAGCTTCCACAAATGCCCTGCCTTGCTCTGTTGAATTATCCTTTACTTTATTGAGTTCGGCTACTTTTTGATATTTTTCACGAATTACCTTGTTTATATGGCTATTAAATTTTACCAGAAAATCATCTACATTTCCTTCTGCCAAGGCTTTATCGGTCATTTGGATAATTTGTTTGGTAGTGCCTGCCGGTTTTAATCCTGTGTAAGGAGCGCCTTCGGTTTCACGGTGCAGGCGGACGAGGGTTTCAAAAAAATGTTTTTCCACAATGGCATAAACTTCTTTATCACCGTTTTTTAAATTGTAGGTCTTGTTGAACAAAGGAATGATTTGCTGTTCCTGTTCATCTGTAATCCATTTCAATATTAGATTGACATTGTTGGTTTCAAGCGCCCTGGCAGCATCTTTAATTACCGGACCATCATACGAATCGCAATGTGCTAAAGCGGGAAGTGAACCGAATATCATAAATAATGATACGAATGCAAGCGATAGGATTGTTTGCAAACTTGTTTTACGGGTTTTAAGAAGACTCATTGGAACTTCTGTTCTCAAATTCATTTCTGTTGTTCTCATGTAATAATTTTTTTTAATGGTTATTACTAAATTATGCTGAGACAAAAGTAAACTGAAAAAAATCCTTGTGCGACCTACTTCATAAAGTAGTACCTATTAGATACAAATCTAAAGTCCTTTTTTATGAAATTGGACTCTTGCATAAGCAAATAACCATTCGTATAAAATTTAATGTATTCATTCTTGTTTCCTTGATACAAGGCGAACATAGCTCTAGCACCATATTCAATTCCTATAAAAGAATACGCATTCCTAAAATCAGGGTCAAGAGCTAATGCCTTTTCAAGGTACTCAATCACATTATTTGAATACTCAATATGATTTTCTTTAATCAGAGGTTTAGAGTCATATAGCATATAATGAGTAAAATACCCTAAATAGTAATATGTTTCAGCATCTTCAAATCCATTTTCTACTGCTATTTTAGAATTTCTACAGCTTTTTTATAGTCTTCATTTTTAAAAGCTTCAATAGCTTTGTTTTTGAAGTCACCTATTTCATGATAATTCACCATTGTCCATAAGTTCAATTGCTTCCATTGCTTTTTCTTTGGCTATTTCTTGGTTAGATTGGCCAAATGCTAATTGTCCAAAAAATAAAAGGATAACGATTCCAAATGTTCTGATTTTTGTTTTCATATGGTTGATTTTGAGTAAAATGTTTGCTAACGGTTTGCCGCTTTGCGAAGGCGGGGATTTTTAGCACTAAACTTCATTAGATGCACAAAGCTTGAATTTAGCATTTCACTGTCATAGAAGTACGAACCCCCTGCTTTTGCAAAACGGCTGTTAGCGGTTCGTTTTTTATTTGTCAGCACATCCAATATTTCTTGTTTTTAAAGTCAATAATTGAGGGTCCACCTGTGCAACCACCAATTTCGTCCAGTTGAGTGTCAGATGGATGTTTGCCTATAATCCAAACACCTGTTTTATGTTTCATTATTTTTCCTTCGTCAATTATATCACCTTTTTTTGTTTGCGTAAGTTGTCCGTCACCTTCATAAATTACTTTTATTGATTTGTCATTTATTACAACAGTCACTTTTTCGCCCATTGATTTTCCTTCCCATTCTGCAAATGCAATGTCAAACCGATATTTTCCGTTAGGTGGAATTTCGTTTGATTCATTGTCAATACCCGCAAATTCTTTCCAAAAAATTAATGAATCGTTTGCTATATCATATTCATAAATTCCTTTGGTCAAGCTGTCAACGAAAATCCATTGGTCTGTCATATATATACTTTTAAAACTATGTCCAATTTTGACCATTGCATAATTTCTTTCATTTCGTTCTGTTGTCTCTTTTATGTATGTTACAGGGTGTCCGCCAACTTCCGTCAAATAGTCTTTGTTGCTTTCAAAATATTTAATTATGTATTGGTCTGCCCATAGTACTACTTCTGGAATAATGCCCACTTGTGGATTATATAACTTTTTTTCTGTCGTGCTTGAGCAAGATGTCAAAAAAATTATTGTCAATATGTAAAATAAATGTTTCATCGTTTCTGTCGTCCTTAAAATGACCGCTAACGGTCACGTATATGAAACGTTTGGCATTTCGAAGCACTTTCCTGTCAAATTACAAGTACTTTTGATACGAGTTGAAATTCCCGATAACCCACTGACTGCCAAATGTTTTATATACGATGTTAGCGGTTCGGGCTTTGTTTCTAGTCTTCTATTCATTTCGTTTTATTTATTTGTCTGCCCCAAATATTATCATTAGCGTCTGAAACTTTAACTAATTCCTTTTCAATTATTTCTCCGTCTGGCCCTACAATGTTTAGTTTCAAATGAATTTTACCATTATACTTTTTGAAGTCAAAGTTATATTTATGTGGTTTAGGAATTCCATCATAAAAGTCATTGGGTATAAAATGTCTCAAAATTGTATAGTATTCGTTGTCGTATGTAACAAAAAAGTCATTTTCACCACAAATGGTTTCAAAATCCCCTTTTGGATGTCCACTAAATATAACTTTGTCAAATCCAATTTTTGAAAGATTTTGGTCAGAACCAGAATTGATTGAATAGAAACCAAATTCGATGTGCACTTTGTCTGATGATAATGAATTGTCAACCGTTACAATCACTTCATTTTGTGTTTGTCTCGTAGCAAGAAACCAGTACAAAAGTCCGCCTATAATTGCAATTAAAAATCCTAATTTAATTATCGTCTTTTTATTCATTTGTCATCCGTTCTATTTCGGTGTCGTCTTCTTAGCCTGACCGCTAACGTGTTTTTTACGCAATAAATTTAATACTTTCGTAAATACCAGACTTATAACTTTCGGGTATTGACATCGATAGATCATCTTTAACTTCAATAACTTATTGGTTGTAGGTTTAATAGACTTTGTTTTTATTATTGTTATTTTTGCATATACGAATGTTTTTAAAACCGAAGGCGATGAAAATCGATGATTTGATCAATGAATTTGAGCGGAAGATGATCGTTCAAAGATACAGTCAACGCTCTATCCAAAACTACAAGAGTGCGGTCAGGTGCTTCCTCCTTCTGGCTGAAAAAAAATTCAGTCACCCCCTGGAGATCACCGAAAAAGAGATTGAGAAATACCTGTTCTGGAAAATAGAAAAGCACCATATCAGTACCTCTTTTCAACGATTGATCGTGGCGTCATTAGACAAGTTTTATCTTTCCTTGTTCAACACCCAACTCAACATCAAACATCTGTATCCACGTGCAAAGAACAAAAGTTTGCCTGTTTACCTGACTACCCGTGAGATCAGGCGTTTGATGGCCAAGGTAACCAACCTGAAGCACAAATGCATTGTCCAGCTCTTATATGGATGCGGGTTACGGTTAAATGAACTGCTTCACCTGAAGCTGAGCGATATCGACTCAAAGAACAAAATAATTCTGATCAGAAATGGCAAAGGAGGCAAGGACCGTGTGGTGATGCTTTCACCCCTTTTACTGGAATCCCTGAGAAGCTATTACAAAGTGTATCACCCTGAGGAGTACCTGATAGAGGGCCAGGGAAAAGGTCGCTACTCCGAAAAGAGTGTACAGACCATCGTGAAAAATGCCGCTTCAAAAGCAGGCATCACGAAAAGAGTGACCCCCCATACCCTGCGCCACAGCTTTGCCACCCATCTGCTGGAAAACGGGACGGATATAAGGTATATCCAGGAATTGCTCGGACACAAATCGGTGAATACAACCGAAATTTATACGCATGTTACAGATATTGCGCAATCAAAAATCAAAAGCCCGCTCGATCTGCTCTGATATCGGCTTCTACCATACGGTCGCCGCTACGCGGCTTAACCTTAGCTGTTGGCAGTTGGCTCATCACTCACCTCTGACTCCTTATCTCTTACCTCTCAGCTTTTGAAGAAAAACACGGAAATCATCAAGCTCCTCCCTTCCAGGTTGTTTACTGTCATCAACCTATCCACCAATCTACCCTGACTGCCGTCAGGCAGGCTTGAACCTCGAACCTTAAATTTCATCGTAGTCCACCTCGAGCGGGCGGTTGTTGAGGAAGTCGTATAGCGTGAGGCGGCGCATTTCGTAGAAGCCGCGCCAGTAGGTGCGCAGGGCGGCGAGGTAGCGCTGCTTTGAGCGGTCTTTTTCTTCGAGGGCAAGGTTGAGTTCGATGATGTCGATGCGGCCAATGAGGAATCTTTCGCGGGTAACCTCGTAGCGTTTCTGGGCAATGATGTCGGCCTTTTCGGCAATTTGGAGCTGGCTTTTGAGCATGTTGAACTCCATGACGCGCAGCATTACCTCCTGTTCAAAATCGACCAGGGCCTGGTTAACGGTGGTACTGACCAACTCGCGGTTCGATTCGGCCATGCGCACCCTTCCTTTTGAAACACCCCAATCGAGTATCGGAATGTTTATTCCAATGGTAAGCTGCTGTTGGTCGAGGGGGTCGCGGTAAACTCCGGCGAAATCATCAGAAGTTTGTGTGAGCCCATACAAGGCAAAAAGGTTGGCATTAAAGCGGCTATCGGCTTTGGCCTGGTTTACCTGGCTCTCGGCCTCGAGCAGTTGCCGTTGCTGGGCAATAATATCGGCGCGGTTCCTGCGGGCTTCGGCCAGGGCGGCATATACATCTATCTGCAAGTCAGGAATGTTTTCGGGTGGCATAAGCTCGGGCGTTTCGCTGCCATCGAGCCCAAGGTAAGAGCGAAACCGGAACAGCGATCCCTCGTAGTCGATGCGCGACTGCTCCAGGGTAGCTTCGGAGTTGAGCACATTCAGTTCCATTTGCAGCAGTTCGTTCTCGGCAATGCGCCCCAGTGAAAAGCGGCCCTGGGCAATGCCGTAAAGGGTGTCGTTGCTGGCAAGATTCAACTCATTGATTTCCATGTTAATTTGAGCCAGCAGCAGATCGAAGAAAAAGTTGGTGGCCCTGAGCGAAATGTTTTCGAGGCTCTCCACATATTGTTTACGGGCTTCCTGGAAGCGCAGAGGCTCAATTTTTCGCTCCCACTTAAAGCGGTTGAAGGCAAATATTGGCTGACGAAAGCCAATGTTTACGGGGGTGGAAAGGAACGACACTTCGGTGCCATCTTCCCTGATCAGGTCGATACGCTGCAAGCCCGAACTGACAAAGAGCTGCCCGCCCGTGGGCCCAACTGTTTGGCTGAGCGAGAGGGTACCCGAGGAGGTGGCCAGGCTGCGCCTGATAAACACGTCGCTGCCATCGGGCAGGGTAATGGGCGAAATGGTGCGATTAAGATTGGGAATGGTGGCGTTGAAGCTCAAATTAGGGAGGTAACCGGCCTGAAAGCTGCGATGCTGCCAGTAGCTGCCGCGATAGCGGTGGCGTGCCGCAAAGGCGTCGGGCGACTGCTCGCGGGCAATGGAAACCACGTCATCGAGCGTAAGCAAGCGGCGGTCAGTGGCAAAAGAACCCCCGGAGTAAAAGCATAAAAAACCAGCAATAAAAACCATTAACACCAAAAACTTTTTGATCATAGCAGAAAAAATATTTCGATTAAATTCATGAACATTTCTCAATAACATATTACAAAACGGCCAGCCAAAGATAGCACATAAAATAAATCACCTCTTCAGTTTTAGGAAAACCGGGAAAAAGACAAGTATGGCCAGCAGACTGAATACCAACCCTCCAATGGTTCCGGCAGCAAAGGCAAACCAGAACGCCTCCTTTTTCCCGATAAGGAAAGGGATAAGCCCGATAATGGTTGAAAATACCGTAAGCAAAACCGGAAATATCTTGTATTGAAAAGCCTTGAGGTATAATGCCGGCAGGCTTCTACCGTGTTGAGCTTTGCGGTAATTGTTAAAATCATTGAGAATATACAGACCGGCATTTACGGCAAGGCCGCTGAGCAGGATAAATGCCGCCCATCCGCCCTGATCGAAGTTTAGTTTAAAAAGGTAGAAGGTCAGGAACAGTCCGGTAAAAGAAATGGGAATAAGCCCGATTATTGCCAGGGGTTGCAGCAGCGACTCCAGCAGTATGGCACAAATGAAGAAAATGATCACAATTACCAGCAAAATGAGCAGGTACTGGCTTTTTTTCTCGGTTTGCCACGACCACTGCCTGGCGCTTGCCTGGTAACCAAGGGGCATGATCTGGTTTATTTCTTCCAGAAGTTGTTTGTTGAGCCTTTCCTGCAGGGCCGGCGGGCCAAGGAAGGTGAAATCGAACATTAGCCGGTATTGCTGATTGTATTTGTAAATATCATTACCAATGGCTTTTTTCTCAAGCTGAACCAGGCTACCCGGTTTGAAGTAATTACCATGAATATGCAGTGGTTTGTTCGCCAGGTCCCAAACGGAGTACTCAAGATATTCTTCGGGCACCAGATTTATGGGCACGGGTTGATCATCAACCAGTACATTCTGAGCGGGCCTTTTCATTACCATTTGCTGCAGATTACTAAACACGGCATGGCGGTTCAGCCCATGCATTGCCAGGAGTTGTTCATCGAACTCCATGAAAAACTCCATGCGATTGGGGCTACGCCAGGGTTCCGCGCCGTAAATGGCTGGTTTTGACACCCGGGGGTTTTGCCTGGCCTTTTCCATGAGTATTTCGGCATACCGGTACAATTGCTCGTAGTTGTAGCCTTCAAGCACAATATTGCCGCTCCCGCCTCCAGAGCCGAGCACATTGCTGAAGCCCTGGCCCACGCCCCACACCCTCCATTCGGCTCCGCCAATGGAAAGGGCCTTTTGTATGACCCTGTTTTGAAGCACATGCGGGAAGGCGCCCCGATCGAATTCGGGCTTAAACTGCACAGAAATATAGGCATTGTCGTGAGAAAACACGCGTGTTTGAAACTGTTCGATCTGTGGAAACCCAAGCAGGAAGTCTTCCATTTGCACCATGGCTTCGTTTATTTGCTGCAGGGTGGCCCCGTCGGGCATCTGCCCCCTGATAAAGATGGTGGTGCGCTCGGGGTCGGAAAAGAACGAACGCTCATACACAAACTGCGAGAACAGCCTGAATGATCCGCCCAGGGCCTTTTCGGCCGTGCGCTTTATGCGTTGCTGGTAGAAAGGGCTTCCAATGGTTTTGTTGTAAACGGCTGCACCCACACCTTCGCCATCAAGCCTTGATGGCAACATGTGCACTGGCAACCCAAAACCCAGCGCCAGCAACACGAACACCAGCCAGCGATACCTTCGCGCAAGCAGCATAAACCTGAGGTAGGCCCTGCTGAGCCTGACTTTGCGACGTGTGGAGGCCTTGAAAAAAGACCCGGCTCTGCGTGCCATGCCGCTTTTGGCAAAAAGAGCTGGAATAAAAAACCAGGCCACCACCAGCGACAAAAACAGGTTGACCAGCACCACCCCTGCAAAATCTTTCAACTGCACCTGCTGCTGGGCTTCGAGCAGAAAAATAACGGACAGGCTTCCCATGGTGGTGAGCGTGGCAGCCAGTATGGCCAGAAACACCCGCTTGTTGCGATGGTTTCGCATGTGTTCTATCATCACAATACTGTTGTCTATTATGATGCCAAACGACACGGTAATGCCTGCCAGGGAATAAAGATGTATTTCAATGCCAAGCAGGTAGTACCAGCTTACGGCCAGCAGCAGATTGGCCACCACGGTGGCAAATATCATTAATAGGTACCTGAAGTTGCGGGCTACCAGCAGCACAAACAGCATGAGCACCGAAAACGAGAAGAGCATACGCAATCCCACGCGCCTGAGGTCCTTGCGGATAAAGTCCGTATCGTCGTAGGTGAGGATCATTTGCCAGCCGGCGGGCAACTGCTCCTGCAACTGATCAATGGTTTGGCGGGCCACGTTCGAAAGCCTGATCTGGTTTTGCCCGCGGGCGGCGGTAATGGCCATCAGCAGGGTGGTTTGCCCGTTGATGCGATAATAGTTAAGCGGGGGCTCTTCCACCAACCTTACCGAGGCCAGCTCGGCCAGGTAAATGACCCGGCCATTATGATTGCCCACAGGGATGCTTTCCCATTGAGGGGGGTCGTGCCTGTTGGCCTTGAGCAAAGCAGGCATGCTGATCGTGAAAGCGGTTGTTTCGTTTTCAATGGGGGCCATACCCATGAAGCTTTCGCCGAAATATTGCTGCAAGGCCAGCGAAAGAGCCTCAGGGGCGATGCCCCACAGCCGCATCTTCTCTGGCTGGTAAACCACCTGGTATTCGAAGGGCCGGGCGCCGAAAAGATTTATATTGTCGATGCCGGGTATCTGCGCCAGCACGGGCAGCACCTGCCGCTCAACGTGGCGGGCAATGTCATGAGTGGCAGCCGGGGCCACAATGGTGTAGGTTAGCAAGGGGTTATTGCGGCCCGAGGCGCGGCTGGCCGAAATGGAAGGATAACTCACCCCTTCGGGAAAGCCCGGAAACAGCCTCCTTATATGCGCCGACACCTCAAAACGGGCCAGGTCGGTATTGCTGCCTTTCTTCAGGCTAATATCAACATACCCTCTGCCAAACTGCGACACCGAACTGATCTCCTTGAGCCCACGCATGGTACTCAGCGATGATTCGATCTTTGAGGTAACCTCACGCTCCACATGTATGGCCGGGGCACCCGTCCATGAAAAGCTGATGCGCATGGCAGGCAGCTCGTCTGATGGATGCAACTGTATGCCCAGCCGCGGCACAAACGCCAGCCCTATCAGCATCAACGCCGCAAATACTATGATTATGGAGAAGGGAGAAGGGCGCATGGGAGGGGGGGAAGGGTTTTAAGGGTTGTTAGAGTTATAAGGGTTGTTAGAGTTATAAGGGTTGTAAGGGTTATAAGGGTTGTAAGGGTTTTAAGGGTTTTAAGGGTTATAGGGGTTGTGGGGTTGTAGGGGTTGTAAGGGTTATAAGGGTTGTAAGGGTTTTAGGGGTTGTAAGGGTTTTAGGGGTTGTAAGGGTTTTAAGGGTTTTAAGGGTTTTAAGGGTTGTAGGGGTTGTAGGGGTTATAAGAGTTATAAGAGTTATAAGAGTTATAAGGGTTATAAGCTGGTAGATCTCCAGATTATGATATGACGAAGTATGTCTCTCCATAACCATTTAACAATTAAAACAATTATAACATTACAACTTTTTCAACAATTACAACACTTATAACATTTACAACATTTACAACTTGTTCAACTATTACAACAATTACAACAATTAAAACTATTACAACTATTACAACTTTTTCAACAATTACAACACTTACAACTATTACTACTTCGTTATTTGGTTTTCCAGTTGTTTTCTACGTAAGTAGTGAAATTATGTATTTTTGACCCAAGTGAATACAATTCCCGGGCAATTTCGTCCCAGTCATTGCCAGGCAGGGCTGCATCGATAAACTCAGCCTGGGAGGTAGCCTCAAGGTTGGAGGCCTGCGAATAAACCAGGAATTTTATGAAATCGGCCTTGTACCGCCTTCTTCCGTAACCTTCAACAATAGCATCTTTAATCCCTTGCGATGAACGCCTGATTTGCCCACCTACCTCAAATTTGTCAGGATTGGGTAACTCAAGGGTCTTTTTCCTGATCTTAAGGGCCAACGCAAATGCCAGTTGGTAAATCTCCAAATCACGATATGACTTCAATTTCTCTTCCATAAATACTACAACAATTACAACAATTACAACAACTACAACTATTACAACAACTACAACAACTACAACAACGCCTACAACCCTTTACCTCCCTTTCTTTTTGGTTCGGTACAAATAATAATAAAACACCGGAATAAAATACAGGCTCACGAATGTGCCCAGGCCGAGGCCGCCAATTACCACCAGTGCCAGTGGTTTTTGCAGGTCGCCGCCCAGGCCGCTGATAAAGAGTATGGGCAGCAGCGCAAAAATGGTGGTGATGCTGGTCATGAGTATGGGTTTTAGCCGGTAATGGCCAGCGGTGTAAAGCGCTCTTAGCAGCGACATGCCGCCGGCCCTGAGCCGGTTTATGGTATCGATCTTCAGGATGCTGTCGTTAATGATGATACCGGCCATAACCACCAGTCCTATCATCGACATGATGTTCAGAGAAACCCCGAAGAGCATCAGCATGGCCAAGGCGCCGGCCATAGCCAGGGGCACCTCGAGCAACACTATGAATGGCAGGGTGAGCGACTCGAACTGCGCTGCCAGGATAAAGAACAACAGCAGCAGGGCCACGATGGCAATAACAAGTAGTTCTTTTACCAACACCTGACGGGCAAACAGGCTTCCCGAAAAACCAGCTTCGAACCACCTGGATTGTTGCATTTGCTGTTGTATTGTTTGAGTAGTATGGTTCAGTTGTCGGGCCTGTATTTCAAGCGCCAGCGGAAAGTATTCGCCTTCGAGGCCGGCAGTGATCACGGGCAGGTCAGCGCCACGGCTGCGGCTTACCAGCAGTTGCAGTGGCACTTCAACGCCCTGGCGGCTTGTTACCGTGGTCGTTTGAAGCATTTGGTGAAGGTCGCCCTGGCGGCTGCCCACCTTAACCGGCACAAAGGCGCGGCTGTCCATTAGGGTAATCACCTGGTTCTCGTTAAAGATGCGCGAGAGGCTTCGCTGCAGGCTACCCATATCAACCTGGTGCAGTGCCATAAGCTGCAGGTCGGCTTCGAGCAGCAGGTTTTGCTGCAGGGGCACGGGGTCGAAATGCAGATGCGGCAGGGCCTGTTGCAGGGTGTCGATGGTTTGCTGAAGGCGCAAAGCCAGCTCGCTGCCGAAATTTTGCAGGGGCCTGAGGCGAAGCTCAAGCGGGGGCTGGCGGTCGCCAAACACCTGGTCGAACAGGTTGCCCTCCTCGCGAAACTGCAGTATGGCCCTTGGGTAGCGCCGGCCGACAAACGTCCTGGTCAGGTCTTCTATGGCTGCCAGTTCTTTTTCGGAGGCTGCCAGCAGGTAAACCAGGCTCTGCTGCCGGGTATTGTTATGCAGGCTTTCGAGCAAAAACTGCTGGCGGCCTGCCTGCACGGCGCTTTGCTCAACCAGGTCGCCCAGCTGCTGCAGCAGCTCATCAATGCGCTTAAGGTTTTCTTCCACGTGTATGTTTTCGTTCCAGTCGATCCACACCAGGGTTGCCTGCCGCTGCATTTGCGGCATGCGCTCCTTTTCCATAACCGCCAGCATAAGAGGCAGCAGGGCTGCCAGCAGCACAAAAACGCCCCATACCACCCACTGGCGGCGCATTACAAAGTGAAAGCCACGGGTGTAAAGACGCTCGTAATCAATGGGGTTGAGGCGGGCAAGCAAGCCCCGGGCAGTGACGGTTTTTTTGCTGTAAATAGCATAATAGAGCACTGGAATCAGGGTAATGGCAATGGCCAGCGACACCAGCAGGCCAATGCTAACGGCCATAGCCTGGTCGAAAAACAGGGCGCCCGCCAGCCCGCTGAGAAACACCAGCGGGATGAACACCGAACAGGTGGTGAGCACCGAACTGAGCAAAGGGGTAAACACCTCGTTGGTGCCGGTAACGCAGGCTTCGTAGAGAGGTTTTCCCTGCTTGCGGTAGCGGGTAATGTTGTCGATGACGATGATGGAGTTGTCTATCATCATGCCAATGCATAATATGAGACCCGAGATTGAAATGATGTTAACCGACATGCCAGCCATGAAAAAGAACAGCAGAGAAATGATAAGTGCAGCAGGCACTGCCACCATGATGATCCAGGGGGCGCGGGGGTCGCGCAAAAACAGGAACATGACCAGAAAGGCCAGCAAGGCCCCCACCACCAGGGTCTGACCCAGGTTGGCCAGGGTAAGGTCGAGGAGCTTGGTCTGGTCGCGGGTAATGGAAAATTGCAGGTGAGGGTAGTCATTTTCGAACAGGCTAACCATTTGGTGAAGCTCTGTCTTGAGGTCCTGCATGCGGGCGTCGCCCTGCTTTATGATAGCCAGGCTGATGGCGCGGCGGTTTTGCGAAAGCACCATGCCTTCGGCTTCGCGCACGCGGGTTTCGATGTGGCACAGCTCGCCAAGCTGCCATAACCTGCCCCGGTGGTTCAGGTAAAGCCCGGCAATGTCGCCGGCATTGACCAGCTGGCCACCTGCCCGCACATGATACTGAAACTGCTTGTCGCGCAGTATGATGTTTCCCAGGCTCAGGTTGGCCGCCCTGATGGTGTTTTCAATGGCTTCGGGAAGCAGGCCAATGGATTGCAGCAGCTCAGTGCGGGGCGTTACCACGATTTCTGCAAAGGAGCGTCCGCTCATGTCGGCCATGGCCACCTGTGGTATCTGCTCCAGACGCCTGCGAATGATCTCATCAACAAAGTTGCTCAGCTCAAGGAAGGCCTGTTCGCCATGCCGGCCGGCGGCTTCGGGCTGCCCGCCGGGGCGCAGGCTCACATCGAGGTAAAATACCGGTATGTCGGAGGCGCTGGCTTTAATTACTGCCGGGCGGCTCATGTCGCGGGGCAGCGAAGCCACGGCTTTGTCAACCTGCTCGTTCACTTCAATATAAGCCAGGTCAACGTTGGTGCCGTAATCGAATTCGAGGCTAATGAGGCCGCTGCCATCGCGGGCTTCCGATTTAAGTTCAACGAGTTTGTTTACCTGCATCAGATGCATGCGCAGGCGGTCCATCACGGCGCTTTCGAGCTCGCGGGCCGAGTAGGCCGGAGCTTCCACGCGCACGCTGATGCGCGGAATGTCGATGTCGGGTACCAGCGACACGGGCAGCAGGCGGCCGGCCACCAAGCCCAGGGCCAGCAGGCCCAGAAAGGTCATCAACACCGCTATGGGGCGCTTTATGAGGAAACCCACCATGGCTTATCGTATTTGCACCTTTGAGCCGTGGGCCAGGTTCATGTTGCCCGACACAATCACCGTATCGCCGGCATGCAGGCTGGCTACCCGGTTGGGGTTGGCCACCACGCTGAAGTGGCTGCTGTTTTGGTGCACAATGTTTACATAGGTCCATTCGGCGCTACCGCCGGTGTATTTAAACATCACCTCGAGGTTGTCGCGGTAAACCACGGCCTGTCGGGGCACCACCAGTTGATTGGGCACCTCGCGCTTTACCCTTACGCGCACGTTCATGCCATCCATCAGGCCCCGTGCGTCGGTTATCAGGGCGGTGACCTGCACCCTTCCGTGCTCATCTACCATGGGGTTTATGGCGGTAACCTGCCCCTGGCGGGTTATGCCGGGCATGCCAAAAGGTTCTACCTCTACTTTGAGGCCGGGTGCGATCCAGGGCAGTTCATTTTCCATTACAGGGAACTCAGCCATGAAGGCGCTGTTGTCGATCAGGGTGCAAAACACCTCGCCGGGGTTAACCCTTTCGAAAGCCTGCACGCCGATGCCCGCCACCACCCCGGCAAAAGGGGCCCTGATAAGGGCTTTTTTAAGCTCGGCCTCAATGCTGTGCACTTCGTGCCGGGCCTCGGCATAACCCGAGTTGATGGAGGCCGTGCGCCATACCTCTTCAGGAGCTTTGAGGCTGTCTTTCAGGGTGTAGCCGCGCCCCAGCAGCAGGAACTCCATGTCGATGGCCGCACGTGCAAAGCGCAGCCTTGCCTGCTCCAGCCGCCTTTCAAGGTTTTCGCGCTGCAGTTGCGCCAGCCCCTGGCCCTGGCTCACCTGCTGTCCGTTTTGTACCATGACCCTTTCAAGCTCTTCGCTGAAAGGGTAATACACGCGGCTTTTGCGGCGCGCATGCAGCTTGCCGTTGCTGATCAGCTCAAGGGTAAAGGCCACCGGCTCAACCACCATCACCTCAACCCCGGTAACAAACTCGGCCGGAGCCTCAGTACTTGCTTCGGCTTCATCCCCCGCCTGGCTGCGGCAGGAGGAGAAAAGCAAGGCAAACAGAAGCAAAACAAATGTGACCCGGAAAGAAAAAAAGCTTGGGAGGTTTTTCATATGCAGGAGAAATATTTGGTGCCATTATTACCGCAAATAAAGCAAAAAATAACCACATTTGCGCCATTTTTAACTTAAACAACCCAAATCAGGCGTAAATTTTTAATTAAAACCGATTTTACCCAATCCGGGCAAACCTGCAAACAACCTCTCTTCCTTCATCAGTTCGAGGGGCAGCAGGCCGGTGATAAGGCCATTCTGGTTTACAAGCAACCGCATCGTATTGCTTTCAATCATTAGCATAGAGCGGGACGTTCGATGCAAAAATACTTTGTAAGGCTTGCAAGCCAACCTCTATTTTTGTTTGGTAATTTTCAAAAACAACTCAGCCATTTGCGGGGAGGCAAACGGCACTCCAACCAGCTTAATTTTTCCTTTATTATCAATTGTAATTGACCTTTTCACTAAGTGTTCTGGAATACCTGAATTTCCTGTTAAAAACCCATACTCAGGGTCAATTACCGTATAAAATTTATCTTCAAATTCACCAACCTGCCTGGCCTTCCCAAGAAAACTATTGAAGTTGCTGTAAGGAGAACCTTCAATTATAAAAAGGACTGAGTAATGACCCATTACACCCATGGAGTCTAACTTCATATGCCAATCGACATATATAGGATAACATGGGGCACAACCGTCTTGCAAATAAACCAGCGATAAAAACTCGTGCTTCCTGAAAATCTCATCCAGTTTAATTTCGGTTTCCTTATAATGAACTTTTTCAAACATTTCCAGATTTACCTTTTTCCCAATAAGATCGTATATTTCCCGTTCTTCGGGGGTCATTTGAACACAGGATCCCATTACTAAAAGATAGCACATTAAAAAACCCTTTAAGGCAAATTTCTTCATTATAAACCTTGAATTTATGTCAATGAAAACTTTAGGTTTCTGAACAACCTGCAATTTAATTACTCCATAAACACTAAAACCGGATTATCAGTTTCTTTAAGGCTGCTTACGAGGCGAACAAAATCACTGCCATGGGTTATCTCACCCTTGGTTTCATTATAATAGTCAATTATTTCATGTGGGTGGTGATAATTTATAAGCACACCTTCACTTACCCACCTTGGCCAAAATGGCAGACCTCCATCCAGGTCGTTTATTATTTTTTTGATTTCCCAACTTTTTCCATCTTTTTTACTATAGAGTACCCTTCTTAGGTCTCTATCTACCCCCATTGCAAAACCCTTTCCGATATTAACAAAGAAAAACTCAGAGTTTGCCAGAACATTATCTATATAATAAAAATCAGGAAACTGAATTCCAGTAAATCCATAATCTAAGCCAAGAATCAGATAATTATTTTTATTCTCAAGATTAAATTTTGCATAAGGTTTTCTTTTAAAATTCTGATCAAGCCAAAATAGGGTGTCACTGTAATTAAAGCAATAAAAGGCATCGTTTTGATTTTGGTATAAAAGCACGTGGCCAACAATATTGCTCCTTTTTTCAGGTCTTAGAGGATTCGAAATTGAATCTATTAAAGCTTCGTTTTCAACTAAGTATGCCTCATTTACAGAAAAGTTCAAATCTTCAGAGGAGCCTTCTTCGGTAAAAAACACTACCTGATTATTTTCATTAAGGTAGAAGTCAGAGACATAATAATCAAAATAAAAACTATACAAAAAATCACCAGTTGAGATTTGATAAACATTAATCAGCTTTGTCGGAAAGCTATAAATATACACTTCCTCCCGATATGGGTTAATTGAAAATCTGACCCTTCCGGTATGCTCACCAGGGCCTCTTCCAATACTTCCCATTTCTCTAACAAACTTACCATTGGAATCGAACTGATATACCCCTTCTCTATCAGAAACGAAGATGTTGTCTTGCCAAATCTGAAGTCTATTGATAAAACTTAAAAGTAATTCCGGGGGACTCTCAAGTGGCAAATATTTAATGGATTTTCCAAGTTCAGAAAGAAAAAAATCTTTCGAATTCTGGTCAATGATTTGTCTTATTTTAAAATCAATCAAGTGTTCATTCTGAGTTGGTTTTCTTTCCAAATTACAGGAAAGAAATAAAAAAATGATGTTTGAAAAAAATGCAAAAAAATAAATTGGTTTCATCTTCATGTTTTGGCGTTTTTGATCATTCGGCTAGGTTTTCAAAAATAAATTTCATGTTTCAGAAAAATCACCTTTATATTAATCAAGGATTACTAACACCGGATTGTCAAATTCATTAAGTGATTTTACAAGGTCAAAAAAATCAGGTCCATATTTATTATTTTCTTGGTTTTGCTCAAAGTATTCGATGATTTCATAAGCTTGGTGAAAGGCCAAAAGTTTTCCCTGACTTAACCACTGGGGCCAAAAATTCATACCCCCATCAAGATCATTAATTATGCCTTGAGGAGTTATAAGAACCTGCTTCTCGAGTTTTTTGAATAGGGCCGTTGTGGTATTTTGCTTAATACTACCAAGAATACCTTTTTGAAAAGTCAGAAAAATAAATTCGTTATTTTCTAAAACATGGGGGATAGAGATATAATCTGGATAGTGAACTACGGGTGTTGGCGTTAACATAAAATTATTTCTTGATTCCTGATTATCTGTTTTAAAAGCAGCGTGAACAATTTTGTTAAAACTTTTGTCAATACGGTATAATGTGTCACGATAATGAAACATGTATTGGATTTGGCCTTCATGATTATAAATACTGGGACGCCCCATTACATTCCCTCTGACTGTCTGTCTGAAAATATTACTAATTGAATCTTTTCGGTTGCCAAATTTGTCAATTAAAATGGCTTCATTAAGTTCTGCATATGAGTCGCTACCCGGCAATTCCCAGGTAAAAAAAACGATGTCACCATTTTCAAGTACGATTAAATCATAAAGATCAGAATTAACAAACACCTCTCGTTTAAACAAACCTGAGTGTAAGTCATAAACGTTTATATTTTGCAAATAACTATAAATAAGTATTTCATTTTGAAAAACATTTACTGCAAAACGGATATTCCCATTGTGTTCGCCCGGTCCTTTTCCAATACGCCCAACCTCCATTAGCAATTGGCCATTATGGTCAAATTTATAAAGCCCTTTTCGGTCGGAAACAAGAATGAAATCATCTGTAAGCTCAACTTTTTGAATAAATCGAAGAGGAATATTTGTAGCCTGAAGCTTAATGTACTTTAAATCTTTTTTCAGCTCAGATAATAATACCAGCTGTGCTTTGTTGTCAATTGAGCTTCTCACGTCTATTTGAAAATAATCCTTTCCACTTCTTACTTGTTTGCATGAATTTAATAGGAAAAGGCAAGAAACAATAATAATCAGAAAGTAGTTGAGTGTAATCTTTACCATTTTTTAAATATCTTTTAAATTTGAAAAAGGGGGCTGACTAAAAAGTTAATTTTTAACTTCAAATCTAACAGACAGCAAGGAGGAATAAAAACATAATTTTCATTTGACTTAAGTTTTGTATTCGAGTTTTGTGTTGTTGGTTTTGAAGAAATAAGGGAAAGTTTTACTACCCGACTTTTAGTCAGCCCCTGACTTAAAAAAATGTTGTTTTGGGGTTTGGGTTATTTAAATGTCAAAGTTTCAAAGTTCAATTTTCTTCTTTATCTTCATTGTCTTCTTTGCAAAAAGCCCCAACTTCTCCACCATGGAAACAGCGTCTACCACCTCCAAAATCATTCTCTCGGCAGTACCAGCCCTCATACTCTGTAAAACAATTATTCCCACTTTTTATCGCAATTTCTTCAATTGTAAGAAGAGCTGAAGCCAAAGCATAACGTTCTTTATTTTGTGATGCCTGTACATTAAACC
>JAHYJD010000060.1 GCA_019429365.1 Bacteroidales bacterium
AATAAAAGCCGCGAACCCCAAGCCATAAGCCTTGAACTGCCGGCACACCTGACGAACTCTGCTTACCTTGAAAATTTTGGAGCCGAATACCGCCTCAATGGAAACACTTTAAGTCTGACCCTCGCACCCAACAGTTTTGAAATTCTAACAAGCCTGTAGCCATGGAAAAGAAAAAGACAAAGGCTGAAGCCCCGACCAGGCTGAAAAGCCAGAAGAAACGGATTGCCCTTGTGGCACATGATAACCGCAAAAAAGACCTGCTGGAATGGATTAGTTGGAACCGCGAAACGCTTTCAGCCCATCAACTTTTCTGCACCGGCACTACTGGCCGCCTGGTTGAACAGGCCCTCATTAATCCGGAAACAGGCAAAACACACCGGGACATTAGTCTTACCAAAATGAAGTCAGGACCTTTGGGCGGTGACCAGCAGATGGGCGCCCTGATTGCCGAAGGCGGCATCGACCTGATGATCTTTTTCTGGGACCCCATGCAACAGCAGGCCCATGATGTGGATGTGAAAGCCTTGCTGCGCATCACCGTGCTTTACAACATCCCTACGGCCTGCAACCGTTCCACCGCCGACTTCCTCATCTCTTCACGCTTTTTTGGCCGGCAATATACCCCAAGGCCCATGGATGTGGGCGACTACCTGAACCGCAGCATCGATATGGATTAATTTTCAAAACCTTTATAAGACCTTTATGAAAATGAAAACCAACAAACGAAGAAATCTCTGGACTGTAACAGCGCTGACTGTGCTGTTTTCGGGCCTTGTCTCCTGTGGCACCAGCACACCCCCACAGGAAGAAACCGAAGTGCTGGTGAGCACCGTGAGCCATCCGGAGTGGAGCAAGAATGCCAGTATTTACGAAGTTAATGTACGACAGTACACCCCTGAGGGTACTTTCAACGCTTTCGCGGAACATCTTGATCGCCTGCAAGACCTTGGCGTAGATATTCTGTGGTTTATGCCCATAACCCCCATTGGCGAACTGAACCGCAAAGGCACCCTGGGCAGCTACTACTCCGTGAAGGATTATACCGGCATCAACCCCGAGTTTGGCACCATCGACGACTTCAAAAAACTCGTGGAAGAGATTCATTCCCGTGATATGTATGTAATTCTCGACTGGGTAGCAAACCATACTGCCTGGGACCACCCATGGACCATTTCCAATCCCGAATTTTACACCCTGGATGAAGATGGCAATTTTGTGCCGCCTATTGAAGACTGGTCGGATGTGATCGACCTGAATTACGATAACAAAGACCTTTGGGAGGTGATGATTGGCGAGTTGCGCTATTGGGTAGAAGAGGTGGGCGTGGACGGCTTCCGCTGCGACGTGGCCGACATGGTACCCACCGAATTCTGGAACGAGGCCGTGGCAGAGCTCGAAAAAATAAAGCCCGTTTTTATGCTGGCTGAAGCCGAAAAACCATACCTGCACGAGCATGCTTTCGAAATGGCGTATGGTTGGTCAATGCACCACCTTATGAATAATATTGCCCAGGGCAAAGCCGATGTGTCGGTACTCGACAAATATTATTTTGAGGACAACATGGGCAACTTCCCAGTGGGCTCCTACAAAATGAACTTCATTACCAACCACGACGAAAACTCCTGGGCAGGCACTGAGTTCGACCGTCTGGGGGATGCCAAGGAAGCTTTTGCGGTTTTCACAGCTACCATCCCCGGCATGATTTTGCTTTACAACGGACAGGAAGCAGGCTTTGACCGCATGCTGGAGTTTTTCGAAAAAGACCAGATCGACTGGGGCAATTACGATTATCACGGCTTTTACCAGACCCTGCTCTACCTGAAAGGACGCAACAAAGCCTTGTGGAATGGCACCGCCGGCGGCCCCATTGAAAGGATACATACCAGCAACGACAAGGCCATCTTTTCTTTTTTTAGGGAAAAGGACTCAGACCAGGTTTTTGTTGTGCTCAACCTGTCGGACCTTGATCAGGAATTTACCCTTGACGGCAACCGTTACGAAGGAACCTATACCGATGTTTTCAACGGCGAGGTTACCAGTTTCGAACAAGGCACCAGCCTGCGAATGAAGCCCTGGAGCTACCTGGTTTTTGAAAAATAAGCTTCTAAAAAAGCACTATAATAAAGGCCTGCCAGGGAAAGCAGGCCTTTTCAATTTTAACAAAAAGCAACCGAGAATCCGGACTTCATCCTGTCCGGCCTAAATATTTCTAGCGGGGCCTGAAGCAGGTTCTTACAAAGGCATGGGTAAAATCGAACGTCTGAAATTTGGCTTCCAGGTAGCCCATGTGACCTACATTGCGCAGAATAAGCGAGTGGGCTTCCCCCGTAAGGGCCATTTGCACCCAGATATTTTCAAAAGGCACCCTGGAGTCTTTCTGTCCGGCAATAAACATTACCGGAAATTTGGCATTGATAAGCACATCCAGCGAGCTGCTGCGGCTTTTCATGCCTTCCTGGGCAGCAATCACGGCTTTTCGGCTCATATTCTTTGCCTCTTGAACCAGGGCGTCAATCTCAGAGGCCAGGCGCTCGCGGTTCTCGGGAGCAAATAGCTCGGGAATAAAGTTGAAAAGAAATCCTTGATGATCTTCCCTGATAATCCTGATCGCTTTTTCGCGGCCTTCGCGGGCCTCCTCGCTGTCGGCAAGAGAGGTGCTGTGAAACAGACCCAAGCCCTTGAAAAGCCCGGGATACACCCTGGCCATGGCCAAGGCCACATAGCCCCCCATCGAATGCCCGATAATTACTGCTTCGCTAATGTTTAAGTGATCAAGTACGGCCTTGACAGCATCGCCCATTTGTTCCATAGGATGTACCTCACCAATGCACTCGCTCTTGCCATGCCCGGGCAGATCAATGGTTACCACGCGAAAAGAATGGGAGAGGTTCTCCACAAAAAAATTCCAGACGGATGATGATTCTGTGAAACCATGCAAAAGAACTAAGGCATTGCCTGCACCCTTTTCCTCAAAGAAAATTAGCGCATCATTATATCTGATGTTCATTTGAAAAAAACCTGTTTTTACTGTTTAATTCAGAAAATGTGGCAGAAAACCATTGATAAAGGTAAGACAAATTTTAATTTGGGCGCAAAAAAACAATGTTTTGTTTATTTTTTCTAATTTTATACCAAATCATATAAGCCACTTAAATTAACCTCCCATAAAGCCAATGTTAAGCAGCTCGTCCTACAAAGTGCTTGCGGTTGACGATGATCCGCAAAGTTTAATGATGCTCAGGCAGATATTGAAAAACGAACCTTTGCAGTTGGACTTAGCCAGCTCTGGGCCTGAAGCACTCGAAGCCGTTAAGAAAGAGACGCCCGACCTGATTCTGCTCGACATTATGATGCCGGGCATGGATGGCCTGGAAGTATGCAGGCAGCTGAAAGCCAACGAAACTACCCGGTATGTCCCGGTAATTTTCCTTACCGCCCTTCGTAACGCCGAGGAGATGGTAAAGGGTTTTGAAGCCGGTGCAGTTGATTACATTACCAAGCCTTTCAACAAGCTGGAACTCAAAGCCAGGGTTAAGAACCACCTGGACCTGAAGCGCTCATCCGACATTATTTCAAAACAGAACCTGCAACTCAAGCAGGAAATTGACCAGCGCAAGCAAACCGAAGAAAAGTTCCAGGCACTTTCGCAAGCTGCCTTCGAAGCCGTGCTGTTTATAAAAAACGACTTGATCATCGAGGTGAACGATGCCAGCCTGCAGGTATTTATGCACGACCCTGAACAGCTTATCGACATGCCAGTTAGCTTGCTGGTACCGGTTGAGGGCATTCATTCTCTGCATGACATTTTGCAAAGCGACAGCTTCGGGCCATGGGAACTGGAATTTATTCGACAGGACGAAAGCCGTTTTTACGGACAGGTAAAGCACCAGCGGTTCGTTTATCGCAATGAACAGATCAACGTGCTGGCCATCAGCGACGTAACACGATTAAAGGAACTGGAGCAGGAGGTTAGAAACGCCATCGTGGAAACGGAGGAGAGGGAACGTAAGCGCTTTGCCATGGATGTGCACGACGGCCTGGGTGCACTTTTATCGACCTTGAAAATTTACGTAGGCCTGCTTCAAAAGGCCAACAAAACCCAAGAGGAAAAACTGTTTCTTTTCGAAGAGATAAAGACCAACATTGGTGAAGCCGTGGCCGCCGCCAAACGCATTGCCAACAACCTCATGCCCAGCACCCTCAATGATTATGGCTTGTTGCCTGCCCTGGAGGTCTTCTCACAGTCGGTAATGCGCTCGGGCGCAGTAACCATTCACCTGACTGGCAACCGCGAAATGGAACGCCTGGGGAAAAATACAGAAATAAACGTTTATCGCATTTGTACCGAACTGATCAACAACACTTTGAAGCATGCTGAAGCATCCAATATTTACCTTGAGCTAAAAGTTAGCCGACAAAAACTGGAGCTGGGCTATCAGGACGATGGCAAAGGTTTTGACTTTCTGGAATCCCTGGCAAAGAATCCTGGCAGCCATGGCCTAAAAAACATTATGACCCGCATTCAGTTCCTCAACGGCCGTATCCTGCCCTTTAAAAATGCTGGCAAAGGGTCCACTTTCAGGCTCGAGATCCCTTTAAATTAGCGTTTACTAAATATATTTAGAATTTTCTGTTAAATTTGTTGGTTCAACATGGGCCGCCCCTGCGATGTCCTCCCGGCGGTTTAATAAAAAAATATGACCATGGAAAAGAAACTTAAGGTAATGATAGTGGAAGATCACCACATATTCCGTAAGGGCCTTAATATGCTTCTTAAAGAAATGCCTGAGGTTACCATTTGCGGCGAAGCCACCAACGGGCAAGAGTTTCTCGACACCTTCGAGAAACTGAACCCCGACATTATTTTCATGGACATACAAATGCCGGTGCTCAACGGGATAGAAGCCACCAAAGAGGCCCTGCGCCGCTTTCCCGACCTTAAGATTGTAGCCATAAGCATGTTTGGTGAAGAAGAATACCTGGTAAGCATGTTAGAGGCCGGGGTAAAGGGTTTCTTGCTCAAAACTGCCGAAGAGAGCGAGTTGAAAAAAGCCCTCACACTGGTGGCCGAAAACAAGAACTATTTCTCCGACGAACTCATTCCTACCCTCACCACTTCGCTGGTAAAAAGCCGCTCAAAAGACGAGCCCCGCGAGCCCGAGCTTCGCGAAGAACTGACCCGCCGCGAGGTAGAAGTGCTCGAACTGATTTGCAAAGGTTTCACCATTAAGGAAATCGCCGATAAGCTGTTTATCAGCCAGCGTACCGTCGATGGGCACAAGGCCAACCTCTTCCGTAAGGCCAGCGTCGACAGCAGCGTGAAGCTGGTGACCTTTGCCATCAAAAACGGCCTCTACAAAGTTTAAAAGCCCTTTTCAGGGAAAACAAAAAAAGCACCCCTGCAGGTGCTTTTTTTATTGAAAAACTTTCAATTCTTAGGTGAGGAAGCTCAGCAGGATACCTGCAGCAATGGCGCTGCCGATCACGCCCGATACGTTGGCGGCCATGGCATGCATAAGCAGGTGATTGGTCTTGTCGTATTCAAGTCCGACATGCTGCGAAACCCTGGCGCTGTCGGGCACTGCCGAAACCCCGGCATTCCCGATAAGGGGATTGATCTTGTTGCCTTCCTTAGAAAAGAAGTTCATGACTTTGGCAAAGATGACCCCACTGAAGGTTGCCACCACAAATGAAGCCGCACCAAGTCCGAATATCAGCAATGACTCCTTGGTAAGAAATACGGTGGCTTGTGTAGAAGCGCCAACGGTGAGGCCAAGGAAAATTGTCACAATGTCGATAAGCGAATTACGAGCCGTTTCGGCCAGGCGGTTGGTCACACCGCTTTCTTTGAGCAGGTTGCCAAAAAACAGCATACCAAGCAAAGGCAATGCCGTGGGCATAATAAAGGTGGTAAGCAGCATTCCCACAATGGGGAAGATGATCTTTTCCTGCTTGGGTACCGCCCTGGGGGGTTTCATGCGAATGAGCCGTTCCTTCTGGGTAGTCAGCAATTTCATGATTGGAGGCTGAATAACCGGTACCAGGGCCATATACGAATAAGCTGCAATGGCGATCGGGCCTATAAACTCAGGCGCCAGCTTTGATGAAAGGAAAATGGCTGTGGGACCGTCGGCACCGCCAATAATGGCAATGGCGCCGGCTTGTTCGGGTGAGAAGCCCAGCATAAGCGACGATGAATAAGCAGCAAAAATTCCAAACTGGGCAGCAGCACCCAGCAGCACCAGGCGCGGCTTGGATAGCAATGACGAAAAGTCGGTCATGGCGCCAATGCCCAGGAAAATGATGGGTGGATAAATACCGCGTTGCACCCCGAAGTAAAGCATGTTGAGCACGCTGCCTTCCTCGTAAATGCCAATCTGCAGTCCGGTATTTTCGGCAAAGGGAATATTGCCTATAAGGATACCAAAGCCAATAGGAATCAGCAGCAGGGGCTCGTAGTGTTTGGTGATGGCCAGGTTTATGAAAAACAAACCCACGCAAATCATCACCACGTGCCCTATGGTAATATGGGCAAAAGCCGTATAACCAAGGAATTCGCTGACCTGTCCGAGAATAAAACTGAAAATTCCGCTGTCCATAACTATGCTCCTATTTCTATCAGCACATCACCTTCCATAACTGACTGGCCGGGGTTTACCCTAATGGCGGCCACTTTTCCGTCCTTGTCGCAGTCAATGTTGTTTTCCATCTTCATGGCTTCGAGCACCATCAGCTTCTGTCCTATCTTCACGGGGTCGCCCACTTTAACCAGGATGCTAAGCACAGTGCCCGGTAAGGGCGACTTAATGATGCCTGCTCCAGAAGCCTGCCCTTTGGCCCCTGTTCCCATAGCCGGGGTGGTTTCGGTATCGGGCACTACCCGCTGACGTACGAGCCTGGGGGTCTTCACCGGCTGAATGGTCTTGTCGACCTCCACCTGGTAGGACGAACCGTTTACTTCAAGATCAATGATGTTTTCTTCTACCGTAAGAATACTCACATCATACACATTACCATGTATTGTAAACTTAAATTTCTTCATCTGTAATTTTTTGTAAGGTCAATTACAAGTTGTATTTCCTTTTAAAGATATGTTAATTAGAAAGTGGTTTGCGCAAACCATAAATTTTCGAACTCCAGGGCGAATAGGTTCTCGACACTTTTTTTATGGTAAGTATCGTATCCTCAAAGTCGTGCAGTTCGGAGCGATACAAGTGAATGGCCGCAGCAATTGCGGCATTTACTTCACCCGACAGTTCTTCCTGTTTTTGCGCAGGTGTTTCAATTATTATCTCTTCCTTCTTTTTAAAAGTCAGGGCTTTTTTTAGCCGCTGCTTGAACGAAAAGGTAAAAAGTACCGGGGTGTTCGAAAAGATAATGTAGAGCAGCAACAGGGCAGAAAAAACAATACTCATTCCCAGCAGGGCCATTATGCCGCCATAGGGATCGTTTTGCACAAACACGTCCACATCATCCATGACTTCAGCAGCCCCGGCGGCGGTGACATTTTGTGCAACAACAAGTGGTATAAATAAAGCAAAGTTCATAGCTGACATTTTTACAAAGGCAGGTTAGAGTGCTTCTTGGGCGGGTTATGGTCTTTTTTGGTTGCCAGCGACTGCAGCGCCCTGATTACCCTGAAGCGGGTGTTACGCGGCTCGATCACATCGTCGATATAACCAAACTTGGCCGCATGGTAAGGGGTGGCAAACTTGTCGAGGTATTCCTTTTCCTGTTCCACCACAAAGCGGGTCTTCTCCTCGTCGGTTTCGAGGGCTTTGATTTCTTTGCTGCGCAGCACCTCAATGGCACCCTTGGGTCCCATAACGGCAATTTCGGCCATGGGCCAGGCATAGTTAATGTCGCCACGCAGATGCTTGGAACTCATTACGCAATAAGCTCCGCCATAAGCTTTGCGCAGGATAATGGTAACCTTGGGCACAGTGGCCTCGCCGTAGGCATAAAGCAACTTGGCGCCATGAATAATAATGCCGCCATACTCCTGTGTTGTTCCGGGCAAGAAGCCTGGTACATCAACCAGGGTTACCAGCGGAATGTTAAAGGCGTCGCAGAAACGCACGAAACGGGCCGCTTTGCGCGAGGCGTTGATGTCGAGCACTCCGGCCAGGTAGTTGGGCTGGTTGGCCACAATACCCACGGGCATGCCGTTGAAATGGGCAAAGCCAGTAACGATATTGGGTGCATAGTTGCGTTGCACTTCAAGAAACTCATTATAGTCGACAATGGCGTAAATCACATCCTTCACATTGTAAGGCTTGTTCGGATTTTCGGGGATAATGGAGTTAAGCTCGTCCTCCAGGCGGTCGATAGGGTCGTCGCATTGCATTAGGGGAGGCTCTTCGAGGTTGTTTTGCGGCAGAAAGCTGAGCAACTTGCGGATGAGTAAGATGCCTTCCTTTTCGTCTTCGGCAATAAAGTGGGTAACACCCGATTTAGTGCCGTGGGTCATGGCCCCGCCAAGCTCCTGTTCAGTAACCACTTCGCCGGTAACGGTTTTTACCACCTTCGGACCGGTCACAAACATATAGGAGTTTTCCTTTGTCATGATGGTAAAGTCGGTCAGGGCAGGCGAATATACGGCGCCACCGGCACAAGGGCCAAAAATAGCACTGATTTGCGGCACAACGCCCGAGGCCATAATGTTGCGCTGAAAAATCTCGGCATAACCAGCCAGGCTGTTTACCCCTTCCTGAATGCGTGCGCCGCCGCTGTCGTTAAGACCAATTACCGGTGCGCCCATTTTAAGGGCCTTGTCCATAACCTTACAAATTTTTTCGGCGTAGGCCAGCGAAAGCGAGCCGCCAAAAACGGTAAAATCCTGGGCAAATATGTAAACCAGGCGCCCGTCGATGGTGCCGTAACCCGTAATTACACCATCAGAATAATACTGCTGATTCTCCAGGCTAAAGTCGTGGCAGCGGTGCGTTACAAACATGTCGAACTCTTCAAAGCTTCCCTCATCGAGCAGTAGTTCAATACGTTCGCGTGCAGTAAGTTTGCCTTTCTGGTGCTGGGCATCAATGCGCTTCTGCCCGCCTCCGAGTTTGGCCTGCTCCCTTTTCTCCAGAAGTTCCTTAATCTTATTTTCGAAAGACATACAAAAATTATTTTATATGATTAGGATTTATTTTTGTTTTCGCAGAGTTCCATGAGTACTCCATGAGTGGATTTCGGATGGAGAAAAGCAATGTCGAGCCCTTCGGCACCTTTGCGCGGAGTCTTGTCGATGAGTTGCACACCCTTATTTTGAAGTTCCTCCAGGGCTCCTTCAATGCCTTCGGCAGCGAAAGCCAGGTGATGCACCCCTTCGCCTTTTTTCTCAATAAACTTACCAATGGGACCCTCCGGGTCGGTCGACTCGAGTAACTCGACCTTGGTTTGTCCTACCATAAAAAAAGCGGTTTTTACCCGTTGTTCTTTCACCTCTTCTATGGCATAGCATTTCAGGCCAAGCACTTCTTCGTAAAATGCAATGGAGGCTTCCAGGTTTTTTACCGCGATTCCGATGTGTTCAATATGAGAAAGCTTCATAGCGAAAATGTTAGGTTAAAACTTGCCGCAAAGTTAGACTTTAAAACCTTCCTAACCGAACACAATCACCAGAAAAAAGAAAAATTAGATAAACAGTTTTTTTCTTTACACCAAGCAAAAAACTGATTATATCAGAAGGCCAAAAATAAAGGGGAGTTGTTCACAAATTAACATTCCAATTCATTTCTGACTCCCAGTTCTGTCGAATCTGTAACACACCGTCGTATAAGTAAACAGGTTCGGGTTGAACTTTCCTTAGGTAATGGCCCGTATCCCACTTTCCGTTTTCATTCAGATCATGAATAAGGCGCAGCCCGTAATTGCCGGGAAGCAGGTTGGAAAATTCGAAAACTCCGCCGCCCGAAATAAATTTTTCGCGCAGCATCTTCCCATCCTTATCAAGCAACTGAAGGATAAATTGTCCGGGGATTTCCACTTCCTCATCATCGGCAGAGCGCTTCTCTAAGTCGAGGTTCAGAATGATGAAGCCATAATCTTCGAATTGTGTAGCAGAAAATGTGGCCTTCAGGGTATCATTGGTCAACCCGAAAATATCGGTAAATGCGCCTGGTAAAATTTCAACAAGATAATCCTCCCCTTGCTCCAGTGGTGTAAGAAGTTTCACGCGGCGCTGCACCGCATCGGCAAAATCAAAAGCAACCTCCAGGGCCACCGAGTCGGCGGTCATCAAACTTATGGCTGTGGTGTCGAAGGCTTGCAGGGGGTTGGAAGCTGTTATAGTAAGTGGTTCGAAGTATGGCAGTTTGGTGCCCCGGCTGGCATTCATTCGAAGACCGACTGTTTCTATGGTTTCAGCAGCAGCACCACGCCCCCTGACCTCACGCGGCCGGGTGGACAACCTAAGGGTGTCGAGCACCAGCGCACGATCAGACACTTCCAGGTGAAGGGTATCGGCAGCAGGTGGGAGCAACCACAGCAATAGGGTGTCGCGGTTAACCGATATCTCGGGAATGTACCAATTGGCTGGCAATGACTCGCTCAGGTCGCGTATGCCAAGGCTGTCGAACGGCACCCTGAACACCATTTGCATGAGGCCGCTGCGCAACAGCGAGGTCGACATGATTCGCTGCACCGTATCTGCTTCCTGAAAAAGCCTCAGCTGATACTGCGTCGTGCCCGGAAAAGTATCAAGCTCGCCAATGCTGTCTTTTTCAGCGTCATACCCCTCAAGCAGGCCGGGCATTTCGGGCGCTGTTTCCGGAGGAGTCCCTCCTGGCAACGTTTCAGGTGCACCATGCTCGTGGCCATGATCAGGGTCGTGGTCAGGATCTTCAATTTCGGCAGGAGGTTCAACGTATTCGGGCGTAATGAGGCTGTCGAGAAAGGCAATGCGCTCATTGGGCAGGTCATATAAAAAATTGGAATTCAAATCCTCCAGCGCAAAAATCTTGAATTTTCCTTCTCTCATGTTACTGATAACATAACGACCCTCCTTATCGGTTTTGGCCAGGTAAACCGGCCGCTCAAAGTAAGGAATGGAATCGTACACCTCATCATAAAGCATTACATATACTCCCTCGGCAGGTTTCAGGCTAAAAGCCTCGTTAACGCGGCCGGCAATGGACAGAGAGTCTACAAAAGGCCCTGTGGAGACCACAAACTGAAAGTTTGGAATGGCATTGCCTTCGGTAATATCCACAATGGCGTCGCCAAAGAAAAAGTTATAGGTAGTGTTCCGGCGCAGCTCCTCATCCAGTTCGATAATTAAGGATCGTCCCCTGAGTTTCACCTCGGGCTGCTTTTCGAGGGGGGGCGATATGAGCAGTTTCTGGTTGATTTCCTTTAGCTCCACAAACTCATCAAAGAAAATCCGGATTTCACCCCCCACAAAATTGGGAGAAAAATTTGGCGGGTTACTGCGCACCACCACTGGGGGTGTTTCATCGCGCGGGCCGCCGGCGGGGCTCACCACGTTGGCACAGGCAGCCAGAAACAGACCTGCCGCTATGAAAAGGAACGGCCGCAGCAGCAGCATGGTAAGGCTTCGAACAGTTGGCATAAGTTTCATTAAAGGGCCCGGAAAAATTTCGTCCATGCAAAAATATCAATAATTTGCAGATGCCTGCCCTGAGGGGCCGGGTTTCTGTGTTACAGGCAAAGCTTCGAAAGAATATCCCTGCCCCGAAAAATACCGAAGCATCCCTTCCAGCATAAAAAGGCAATTTTTTTCCGCTTTCGCGGAATCATGAAACAGCACTATGCTGCCATCTCCCGTAAGGGAAATAAGCCTTTGCAGTGTGGCAGCCGGGTCAGTAAGCGCCTCATAATCGCGGCTAAGCACCGTCCACAAAACAATCTGATAACCCCTTTTGCGTAATGCCCTTGCTTGCCACGGCCAGATGCGCCCGTAAGGGGGACGGAACAACTGCGCAGAAGTTATTTGAGCAGCTTTTTCAACATTTTCAATATAATTTCGGGTGTTGGTTTTCCAGCCGCTGCAATGCTCCCAGCCGTGATTCCCTGGGGTATGGCCACCGGAAAGTATGGTTTCAACCAGGCGCGGATGGGCCCGGGCATTTTTTCCCGACATGAAGAAGGTGGCGCTGGCATTGTATGGTGCCAGAATTTTCAGCACTTTTTCGGTGACTCCCGGGTCGGGGCCATCATCAAAGGTCAGGTAAATCTTCTTATCTCCGGAAGGGAGGCGCCAGACAAGAAAACCGGCGGTAAGGGCCTGCAGCCAACGGGGCGGAGCATACAACATTTTCGGGACAAGGTATATGAAATACATTCGGTTGATAAAGTTAGGTTTTTTGCAGCGAACCGGCTTGGCACAGGTAAAAAAAACCGGACCCCTGCAAAATTGCAGGAGCCCGGAACCAAAACAATGAAAGAGAATCAGAGGGAATAAGAAGGAGAACGTAAGCGACTTGTTTTCAGGTTAGTTCTTCTCTTTATGTTTTATTTGGTGGCTTGCTTAAAAATGTATTCCAGGTCAAAGGGAATGTCGGTATCTTCTGATTCGGGCTTGGTAATTCCTGTAAGGTCCAGGCTGCGGTTTACCTCTAAGGAGCGAAGGCTTTTAAATGCTGCCTGGCTTTCGAAGGGAAAAGCTTCGGTTTCTACTTCTGCTTTAACCGGCTGGGAAAGCATGCGTCCCATTGAATCGTAAAAAGTGAGCATCCTTTTGGGGGCGCTGGCACTGGCCATAAAAGAAGCGGCAAAAATCAAGGAGGCGGTGATTATAAGTTTGGTTTTCATTTTTTTGTTATTAAGAAGTTGTTTTTGTTTGTTTTCTGTCAACCCATTAACCAAGCGCGTGCCAAAGATTGTATATTGTTGTTTTGCAATACATTATAATAATGCCTGGGGAAAATGCACAAAAATAACGGACAAAAAAATGTCCGCTTACGTATAGCTTTGTACGTAAGCGGACAGTTAATTTAAACGATATGTATTATTACACAACCTGTCGGTTTAATCTCTTTTGCAAAAGGGCAAACCTATCTGCGGCCGTACAGGCGTGTAATTTTAAGCAACTCCCGGGCATGTTCGGCCTTAAGCGTTTCCTTACGATAGCGCCACTTCCAGTACCCTGATGCTTTTCCGGGGAAGTTCATGCGTGCTTCGGTGTCGAGCCTGAGCACATCCTGCAAAGGTGCAATGGCTATGTTGGCCACGCTGCTCCATGCCAGTTTAATAAATGACCAGGCTGGGTCGAGTTCATCCACTCCGAAATATTCTTTCATGAGCAGGCGGTCGCTGTCGCGCACCGACTTGAACTGCCCCAAGGTGGTGTCGTTGTCGTGGGTGCCGGTATACACCACGCAGTTTTTCACGAAAGTGTGGGGCATAAAATCGTTTTCTTCGCCCGAGTCGAAAGCGAACTGCAGTATTTTCATTCCGGGCAAGTCGAAGCCATCGCGCAGCTCCACTACATCGGGGGTAATTACGCCCAGGTCTTCCGCAATAATGGGCAGTTCTCCCAGGGCTTCATAGAGGGCCTCGAGCAGCTCCTGTCCCGGCGCCTCTATCCATTCGCCTTTGATAGCGGTTTTTTCGCCGAAAGGCACCGACCAGTAGGCAGCCAGGCCACGAAAATGGTCGATGCGAATAATATCGTACAACACCAGGTTGGCCTTTACGCGCTCAATCCACCAGGAGAATCCCTGCTCCTGCAGCACATCCCATTTGTAAATGGGGTTGCCCCAAAGCTGTCCGGTTTCGCTGAAATAGTCCGGAGGAACGCCGGCCACGGTCACCGGATTCAGTTCTTTGTCGAAGTCGAAAATACCGGGGTTGGACCAGGCATCGGCACTGTCACCGGCCACATACAGCGGAATGTCGCCAATAATTTTAATATCGTTGAGGTTGGCATAAGCTTTCAACTCCTGCCATTGCCTGAAAAAATCGAACTGAAGGAAGCGGTAAAAGCCGATATCGTCGGCCAGGTGCTGACGATAACGTTCCAGGGTATCGGCATCACGGGTTTTCAAAGGCTTGTCCCACTCGGACCAAGCCTTGCCCTGAAAGTGATTTTTCAGGGCCATAAAAAATGCATAGTCCTCAAGCCAGAACTGGTTCTTTTTTGTAAAATTCTCGAACTGAAGTTCCCGCACCTCATTGTTGTTTGCCTTAAAACGCTCATAAGCCTTTCGCAGCAAAGCAAATTTATACTGAAACACTTGTCCGAAGTCAACCGCCTCATCGCCGAACGAATCGGTTGGCAAGTCGCTTTTTGCCAGTAACTCCTGCTCCACGAGTTTGTCGAGGTCGATGAGCAGGGGGTTTCCGGCGAAAGCCGAAAAACATTGATAGGGCGAGTCGCCATAACCAGTATGGCCCAATGGCAAAATTTGCCAGATCTTCTGACCGGAAGCCACCAGAAAGTCAACAAAATCAAAGGCTTCGCGCCCCATGGTACCTATCCCGTACTTCCCCGGAAGGGAGGTAATATGAAGCAATATGCCACTCGAACGTTCGTTTTTCATTGTTTGGGAATTTAAAAGGGTTTCTTATTGCTGTTTAATTCTTTTTTCGTCTTCATCGTTCACAAAAACAACCGTAATGGCGGCAATGAACATGGAGATGCCACCCAGCACCAGGGCCCAAATGGCCTGTCCGCCCGCAATGGCGGTAACAAAAAACCCCAGAATACTGGCTGCCAGTATTTGCGGAATGACAATAAAGAAATTGAAGATACCCATATAGGTACCCATCTTATGTGCAGGAAGCGAGCCGGTGAGTATGGCATAAGGCATGGAGAGTATGCTCGACCAGGCCAGGCCCACTCCGAGCATGGAAATGATTAGCAGGTTGGGGTCTTTTACGAAGTAAATAGAAATGAGGCCAATACCACCGGCAACGAGGGCAATGGCGTGTGTAATGCGGCGGTTGGTGTGGCGGGCAACCACGGGCAGCAAAAATGCCACCAACGCGGCAAAGCCATTGTAAACGGCAAACATGATACCCACCCAGTCGGCGCCGGTATTATAAAGCTCGGAGGTAGTGTCGCTAGTTCCGTATACATGCGAAGTGACTGCTGCGGTGGTATAGATCCACATGGCAAACAAGGCAAACCAGGAAAAGAATTGCACCACCGCCAGCTGTCCCATGGTTTTTGGCATGCGGAACAAGTCGTTGATGACCACCACAAACCCGTTGGTAGAATTGCCCGATCCGATCATTCGACCGGTGATAAGTTGAATGAGGCCAAAAATGGTAAGGCCAGCGGTAAGGATATATAGTTCCCCTTCAAGTTTCATTAAATAAACCACCAGGGTCATTATCAGGCCAATGATAATCCACATGGGGGCGCTTTTCAGAAAGCGTCCGGCAGGCAAAAGCTGATCACGTTCATGCTGCTTAAGGCGATCTTCTTCGCTTTTGGCGGCTTCGAAGCTGGCCAGCTGCTCGGGGCTGTATTCCTTGGTGCTGATGACAGTCCACATCACTGCCACAAAAAAGGCGCCTGCGCCGATGTAAAACGAGTATTTCACCGAAAGTGGAATCTGCCCCTCAGGTGCCACGTTGGGGATGTTGAGCCAATTGGTGAGTATGTATGGCAGGGCGCTGGCAATTACGGCACCGATACCGATAAAAAAGCTCTGCATGGCAAAGCCTTTGGTGCGCTGTTCGGCTGGCAGCATATCGCCCACAAAAGCACGGAAAGGCTCCATGGAAATATTAATGGAGGCATCCATGATCCAGAGCATGCCGGCAGCCACCCACAGGAATGGGCTGTTGGGCATAATGATCAGGGCCAGCGAAGCCAGTATGGCACCCACCAGGAAAAAAGGCCTACGGCGGCCCAGGCGGTTCCAGGTGTTGTCGCTCATATGGCCGATGATGGGCTGAACGATCAGTCCGGTGACCGGGGCCGCGATCCACAAAATGGGAATGCTGCCGATATCGGCACCAAGGGTTTCAAAAATGCGGCTTACATTGGCGTTTTGCAGCGCGAAGCCAAACTGAATACCCAGAAATCCGAAACTCATGTTCCAGATTTGCCAGAAACTTAAACGTGGGTGCTTGCTCATAATTATTCAATAAAGGGTTTCAAGAAACACAAACAGGCTTCACCATTATAAAAAAATCAACTTCAGGAATGGCGCGGCCTTATTGGGGCCGGGCGCATGGATCTGACTCAGCGCAGATTCAATTAAAAAAGGCTTAAAGATAAAAGTTTTTTTTCGTATCAGGACGGAACAACCAGTTTTTAGGTGTACCGTTTTGCTGTCATATGGGCGCAATTACATGAAAGAACAGTCCGGCTTCTCCCTGGCGGTTTATAGAAAATTCGGTGCGAAACACCTTGTCGTAATAGGTAACGAAATCAAGGCCTATGCCTGCTCCGGTAAGCCAGGTATTGTTCAGAAAATTGTTTCCGTTAAAATGGCGATCGGCCACATAACCGGCATCGGCAAACGCATTAAGGTAAAGGGCATAGTGAATGAGTGAGAAATGCTCCCATGGCAAAAAGCCAATACGACCGCTTCGCTGCGGCACCAGGGCAAATTTGATGTTCGACTTCAGCACCAAAAAGTGCTGCCCATCGATCACGTAGTTTTCGTAACCGCGCACCAGGTCGGTTTGAAAGCCCAGTCCTTGCTGGCTGAAATAGATGTCGGTAAGGCCCTGGCTAATCTTGGCATTGGCTCCAGCTCCAACATACCATCGGGGTGCGGTTTGCCAGAAATGCCTGTAGGAGGTTTGCAAGGTGGTAAGGTCCATTTCCTCATCGGGCAAAAGCCCCAGGCCGAATCTTGTAAGCCGCACATCAAAATAATGCCCCTTCAGGGGATAAGCCTTCAGGTCTCTGAAGTCGTGCTTAAACTCCCAGTCCAGGCTTAAAAAGTTTATGTCGGTTGCTCCTCCCGGGCTGTAGCGTGGGTTGAGCACCATCAGGGTGTCGGAAAATGAAAAGTGATTGTAGCCCAGCCGGAGCGAATGGTAATTTCTGATAGCCGGCCGGTAGTTAAGTCCGGCGTTAAAATACCAGCTTTGATAGGCAAACTCGTCGGTTAGTTTAACAAACTGCTGACGGTTAGCCATGGTCATATAAGCCAACTGGCGACTTCGCGAGACGCCTGCCTCCATTCCCCAGCCCAGGGTTTTGCGGGCATCAAAATAGGGTTTGGTGTAGCTAAGGGTATAAAGATGACGGTAACCGGTTTTGAAGAGCAGCTTTATGTTTTCGCGCCGCCCGCGGAAGTTGTCCCACACCAGGTAAACGCCATAATTCATTTTTTGCAGGCCGGGATCGTTGAGCCACTCGTTGATGTTGCGGTCGCCAAGCTCAAGGATAGGGAATGGCCACAGATACCAACGCTCTACAAAAAGCATCCTGACCGTAATGGCGGGAAACTCCGAATAGTCCATATCCATTTCCACAAAATTGAAAAGGGAAGTGTTCAGCAGGTTTTCGCGGCTTTCTTCCATGGCATCGAACAGGGTGCTGAGCGTAAGGCTGTCGCCTTCTTCAAAAACCACCTCGCGCATGATAATGCCATAGCGGGTAATTTCGTTCCCCTGCATTTCAATGTTTTTCACAAAAACCCGGGGAGAGGCACCATCTGCATACACAGGCAAGGCGGGGTCCATTCGGATCCTTACCAGCACCGAATCAACCCTCGACTGGGCCATCAGCGAAAGCGACAGCATTTGCAAAAACGCAAAAACAAGAAAAAAAAGAAGCCGGAGAAGGATAAACATGTGTGCCGGAGGGCTTAAATATTCAAATAGTTCATCAACGACTCAAAACGGTCGTTGAGCAATTCGTCAAACTTGCTTTCTTCCGAAAAAGAAGCAAGGATGAGGTAATTATATCGGTTAAAAGTCTGAATAATTGGCGAGAGGTCAATTTTATTCACTTTCACGGTAACTTCGAGCCTGGTGCTTTCAGGGAAAAAGTTGACATAAGCGCTGAGCACCTTGGCGTCGTTGCTTTCCACAATGCGGGCAATTTCAGAAAGGGAGTAATCGTGGTCATTGACTTCGAGCACAATGATGCCTCCGGGATGCTGCACAGAAGAGATGTTGGCCATTTCTTCCACAATGCGGTTCATAAGGATGCATCCCAGGTAATTTTCCTTGTCATCGAGCACGGGCACCAAGGAAAGCTTCTGGGTGGCTACCAGCCTGATAACATCGTAAAAATGCTGATAATAAAACACATAAGGACGGGAAAGCGACAGTCGGTGGTTTCCCAAGGGCTCATCAATGGCATTCATGCTGAGGATGTCGGACTCGGAAATCAGGCCCAGAAACTTCTCGTTATTGACAATGGGCATATGCGAAATGCGCAGCTCATCCATCCAGGCAAGGGCACTTACCGCCTCATCTGATGTTTTAAGAGGAATTACTGCTTCGCTCAACAGATCTTTTGCCAGCATGGTCAAAGTTTAAATCGCTGTGAAGGTAAAAATTATTTTGTTTAGTATTTCAACTGCAAAAAAAATAACAAAATTTAAAAAATTCATTTCGGTGAGATAAATGGGGCTTTTTTTCAGGGTTTTGTATTAATTTTGATAGGCAGGATCAGGCCGTTTATTTTTGGTCTTTTGCACATCAGCGGGAATAGCTCAGTTGGTAGAGCATCAGCTTCCCAAGCTGAGGGTCGCGGGTTCGAATCCCGTTTTCCGCTCTGGTTTTTACCGCCAATATTCACAGCCGCAATGGCTTAGGGCAGCCACACCCGGCCCCTGGCGCCCTTGCGGTTTAAATTTTACCTGCCATGACCCGACTCAGTGTAAACATAAACAAGATTGCCACCCTGCGCAATGCCCGCGGTGGCCAGGTGCCCGATGTGGTAAAGGCAGCCATCGACAGCCAGCGCTTTGGCGCCCAGGGCATCACCGTGCATCCGCGCCCCGACGAGCGCCATATTCGCTGGCGCGATGTGTACGACCTGAAGCCTGTGGTCACCACCGAATTCAACATCGAAGGCTATCCTTCCAGGAAGTTTCTTCAGCTCATTGCCGACATTAAACCTGCGCAGGCCACCCTGGTGCCCGACCCGCCCAACGCCCTTACCTCCAGCGCCGGATGGAACACCATTAAGCATGCCGACTTTCTGAAAGATGTGATCGCCGAAATAAAAAGCCACGGCGTGCGTACCTCCATTTTTATCGAAACC
>JAHYJD010000061.1 GCA_019429365.1 Bacteroidales bacterium
CCGGAGAAGGACTGTGTTTGTGCGGCAGGAATGGTGCAGAAATACCTGAACCGCATCTCCGGTCCGCTGCTCGACCGTATCGACATTCATGTGGAAGTGACCCCGGTGCCCTTCAAAGAGCTGAGCGAGTTGCGCTCTTCCGAGAAAAGTGCAGAGATCCGCGAGCGGGTAATACGGGCCCGTGAGATTCAGGAGGAGCGTTACCAGGACTTCGATGGCATTTATTGCAACGCCCAGATGAATACCAAAATGCTGCGTGAGGTGTGCCGCATCGACAGCGCCGGCTCATTGTTGCTGAAAACAGCCATGGAAAAACTGGACCTTTCAGCCCGGGCCTACGACCGGATTCTTAAAGTTTCGCGCACCATTGCCGACCTGGATGCCAAGCCCGACATACAACCTGAGCATCTGGCAGAAGCCATCCACTACCGCAGCCTCGACCGCGAGAGCTGGGCCAGCAATTAAAGAAAATTTCCCCGAAAGGGAGGCCTAGGAAGGATTGCGGCGGGTATAAGCCCAAACGTTGAAAAAGCTGCCATCGGTGGTGCGTACGGTAACCTTTTCGCGCTGGTACACATTGGGCACATCCTCCCACTGATCGGCCTTTTCGAGCTGCTCAGGCGTGAGATGCACCACTGAGCCCTGCACGCTCTTGCCGTCGGAAGGCATGATGTAGGGATAATCCTTGTCTTTGATCAGTACCCAGTCTTTGATGACTGCCTTCGAATATACCGGGAGGTTCACGCCGAACAACTCTTGCTGGGTTTGTCGCTTTATGAGCGATCCGTAAACAAATACTTTGTGGAGCATCATAGAAATCAAGGGTTTGAACAGAGTATTGAGCCTTGGGCTTTAAAGTTAATCAATTTATCAGCAAATTATAAAAAAAATGGCCACCCGGTCAATTATCGAACCTTTATTGGCATGGGTTTGCATTGGTTAACGGCGAAATTCTTATTTTTGTCATCTGTATATTCATGAAAAGAAAAATCAAATAAAAATCCATATTATGAGCAAAGTACTGATTATTGGTGCCGGTGGGGTAGGCAACGTGGTGACCCGCAAATGTGCTGCTGTTCCGGAGGTGTTTACCGACATAATGCTGGCCAGCCGCACCCTTGAGAAATGCGACCAGATAGCCCGCGACATTGGCGGCGACCGGGTGAAGACCGCACAAGTGGATGCCGACAACGTGCCCGAGCTGGTGGAGCTGATCAACAAGTTTAAGCCCGATATGGTCATTAACGTGGCTTTGCCATACCAGGACCTCACCATTATGGAGGCCTGCCTCGAAACCAAGACCCATTACCTGGACACTGCCAACTATGAGCCCAAGGACGTTGCCAAGTTTGAATATAGCTGGCAGTGGGCTTACCAGGATCGGTTTAAAGATGCCGGACTGCTGGCCATACTGGGTTGCGGATTCGATCCCGGCGTAACCGGCGTTTTCACCGCCTACGCCGCCAAGCATTACTTCGACGAGATCCATTACCTCGATATTGTGGATTGCAATGCCGGCGACCATGGAAAGGCCTTTGCCACCAACTTCAATCCCGAGATCAACATACGCGAGATTACCCAAAACGGCCGCTATTGGGAAAACGGACAGTGGGTTGAAACCAAGCCCCTGGAAATCAACAAACCCATCGAATATCCCGAAATCGGACCCCGTGATTCCTACCTCCTTTATCATGAAGAGCTGGAATCGCTGGTAAGGCATTTCCCCACCCTTAAAAGGGCCCGTTTCTGGATGACCTTTGGCAAGCAATACATCAACTATCTCAACGTGCTGCAGGAAGTGGGTATGACCAGCATTAAGCCTATAAACTTCAAGGGTCTGGACATCGTTCCGCTCGAGTTTCTTAAGGCAGTGCTTCCCGAACCCTCCTCGCTGGGCGAAGGCTATAAGGGCCAAACCTCCATCGGCTGCCAGATCCGCGGCATAAAAGATGGCAAGGAACGCACTTATTACGTTTGGAATAATACCGAGCACGCCGCTGCTTACCGCGATGTGAAAGCACAAGGCATCAGTTATACCACCGGTGTTCCGGCCATGATCGGCGCCATGATGGGCCTCACCGGAAAATGGACCGGCAAAGGGGTATTCAACGTGGAACAGTTCGATCCTGATCCGTTCATGGAAGCCCTGCCGATATATGGCCTGCCCTGGCACGAACAAATCGATGAGCCACTACCCGTGGAAAAGGATTGATGATTTCGGATTTATGATTGATGAATTGTGATTATTCAATTCGTTCATGAGCTCTCCCGCAGTTGTGCGATCGGTTGATGAATTGTGATTTGTAAATGAGCAGGACACTTTTTAAAAATCTTAAATCGCAAATCGTTAATCGTTAATCCTTGTTCTTAAATCAAAAATAAATTTCGAAAGAAAAAATGAGCGTCGATTTTAACAAGGTTCCTTCTCCCTGTTTCGTGCTTGACGAAACGCTGCTGCGGATAAACCTGGAGATTCTGAAACTGGTGCAGGAAGAAGCTGGTGTGGAGATTATCTGTGCCCTGAAGGGCTATTCGATGTGGGGTACTTTTCCGCTGCTGGCCAAATTCCTGAAAGGGGCCACAGCCAGTTCGCTCAACGAGGCCCGCCTGATTTACGAGGAGATGGGCGTGAAGGCGCATACCTACTGCCCGGTGTTCCTGGAGGAGGAGTTCGACGAACTATTGTATTACAGCAGCCACATTTCGTTTAACTCCATGAGCCAGTTCGAGCGCTTCAAGGACAGGGTGAAGCACCACCACGAACCTGTTTCCATGGGCCTGCGCATCAATCCGGAGTATTCTGAAGTAGAAACCGAACTGTACAATCCGGCCATGCCCGGCTCACGCCTGGGAATTACGGTTGATCAGCTTGGCGACACGCTGCCCGAAGGCATTGATGGGCTGCACTTTCATGTGCTTTGCGAAAATGACAGCTTTGTGCTGGAACGCACCCTCGAAAAGGTGGAAGAGAAGTTCGGCCACCTGATCCGGCAGGCCAAATGGTTCAATATGGGCGGCGGCCATCACATCACCCGCAAGGATTATGATGTGAAACACCTGGTTTGCCTGCTAAATGAGTTTAAGGAGCGATATCCCAACCTGGAAACAGTGATTTTGGAGCCCGGCGAAGCCGTAGGCTGGCAAACAGGCTACCTGGTTTCTACCGTGCAGGACATTATCGAGAACAAAGGCATCCAAATTGCCATGCTCGATGTGAGCTTCTCGGCCCATATGCCCGACTGCCTCGAAATGCCTTACAAGCCCAAGGTACTTGGAGCCACTGATGCCATTGAGGGTAAACCCGTGTATCGCCTCGGTGGAGGCACCTGCCTGGCTGGTGATTACATGGGAATGGGAGACTATAGCTTCGGCAACGACCTCAAGGTAGGCGACAAGGTGGTGTTTGACGATATGATTCACTATACCATGGTGAAGACCACCTTCTTCAACGGGGTAAAGCACCCATCCATTGGAATATGGAAAGCCAACGGCGAATTTGTTTTACTGCGGCAGTTTGGCTACGAAGACTACAAAGGAAAACTGTCTTAAAAAACCAGACAGTTATTCTTCGCTGTATCTGACCCTGCGGTCAAACCTTTTTTCTTCCCTGCTGGCTTTGCGCGAATGGCGAATGTATTCGAATAACCAGCCAGAAAAGAAGCCGATGCCAATTAAAACCGGAAAAACAACAAAAGCCCTTCCGGCAAGCTTTAATCCAAGCAGGTTAATATCAATCTGAGCCTTGTTTTGCAGAACAAACACTACCAGCAATACTGCCATAATGCCATACACAATCAGAAGAAAGGTATTGGATTTCTTTTCACTTTTCATAAATCAGAATAGTTTTAAGTTCAACGAAGTTTTTCGCGCAATTTTTTTGCTGCAGTTTACTTACTTGAGCAAATACGCAATGGTAACGCCCAGGTAATTTCCAATGGCGTAACCAATAATGCCAATGGTCATTCCCGATACCACCACTTGCCGGTTGCCAATGGCGCCTGCAATGACCGGCACAAAGGCCGGCGAGCAGATAAATGCCGTGGATGTAATCATGGTGGTGTCGGTATCGATCTTGAAAATTTTACTGAAGAGCATGTGCAGAAACAATGAGCCGAAAACGGCCAGGGTAACATAGCCAAAGAGTCCGGGGGTAATACCTGCAAAGTTGTGCAGGTCAGCCATGGAAGCCACCACAATGCTGAAGATCAGAATCAGATACATGCCGGCATTGAAGGTCTTGTCGATGCGGTTTATGCCCGGAATAAGCGATGCGATAATGCCCAGGGTAGTGATGGTAAGAATGACCACCACCATTTCGGCGCTTTTTGGGAACAGGCTACTTATGCCAACAGCCGCACCAAAAATAATGATGGCGACTCCAAAAGCCTTGAGCAGAGGAAGCAGCGTTTCGCGCCGCAGCGAATGGAAAAAGGGCAGTTTCTCCTTCTCTTCTATCTGCAAGTCGGCCCGGGCCATTACCGGGAACTTTGGCAAAAATTTGTGGAAGGTCTTTTGTCCGACCGAGATAAGGAAAGCCAGGTAAAACACCCCTACCACCAAATCGTAGGTATGGGTAAGGATGTAGATCTCCGGATCCACATCAAGGGCCATTTTTATGGAGGCCAGGTTGGGTGTACCCCCGGTATACACGCCAATGAGCATACCCGCCACTTTCCACAGGTCTTTGGTGCCGCTGTCCTTAAAAATGTAGAATCCGGCAATGATTACCGTAACCACCGCAACCAAACCAATAAGCAGCGAAACCAGGGTTTTTCCGGCAACTTTCTTCCACTGATTGATGTTGGTAGAGAAAAGCATGAGCGGAATGGCCAGCAGAATGGTAATGGACATGAGCAGGTCGCGCAGTTTATATACGCGAAATGCCAGCACATCGCGGGCCGTTAGTTCACCACCAGCCTGCAGCGCCTCAATTTCGGGCAGAGAAACATTGGGCTGCGAAAGCATCACTTCGTTGAGCAACGCACCCGGGCTGGGAATCAGGCCTATGTTGCCGAGCACCAGGCCTATTAAATAGGCGATAATGACCGAGCCGATTCGGTCGGCGGTGCGGTAACGGTAGGTCAGATAAAGAATGATCAGGGGAGTCAAAACATAAAACAACGCCAGCAATAACATCTCCATGTTTCAATCATTAAAGTTTGATTTGGCGAAAATAGTGATTTAAATGTAAGAATTTTTAGAATATTGAAACTCTCTGCGAGTTTGGTTTGACAAAAAAATAGGTTTGCTGAGGCCCTTCCCCTGTATTATTTAGTAATTTTGAAAGTTGAACCATTTAAATCCAAACCAAAACAAATAAACAATGAAACGCTTTTACTTACTGGTGTTGACGGTAGTTATGGCCATGGGGGCCATTACCGGCTGTGCACCCAAAACCGACGAATACGCTGAAACTATGAAAGCCAATGTGGAAAAATTCAAAGAAGTAACCCTTACCACCGACTTGTCGTGGCTGAGTGAGAACGAGCGCGAAATCATTCGCATACTAATGGAAGCCGCCGACATTATGGATGAGGTTTTCTGGATGCAGGCCTATGGCGACAAGCAGGAGCTAATGGACCAGATCGACAACGAACATGCCCGCAAGTATGCCATGATCCATTACGGACCCTGGGACCGCCTGTCCGGCAATGCGCCCTTTGTGCCCGAATTTGGCGATAAGCCCCTGGGCGCTAACTTCTACCCGGTCGACATGACCAAGGAAGAGTTTGAAGCCTGGGAAGAGCCAACCAAAACAAGCCTTTATACGCTTATTCGCCGCGACGAGGCCGGCAACCTGGTCTCCATCCCTTACTCACAAGCTTACGAGGAACAACACCGAAAGGTTGCTGAACTATTGCTCCAAGCAGCTGGCCTTGCCGAAGACGAAGGTCTGAAAAATTACCTGGAAGCACGTGCCCAGGCATTGTTAACCGACGACTACCAGCCCAGCGACTATGCCTGGATGGCCATGAAGCAAAGCAACATTGACTTTGTTGTTGGTCCGATTGAGAATTACGAAGACCGTTTGTTTGGCTACAAGGCTGCCCATGAGGCCTTTATACTGGTAAAAGACCTGGAATGGAGTGCGCAACTTGAGAAATTCAATGCCATGCTGCCCGATTTGCAGGCCGGACTGCCTGTGCCGGCTGCATACAAGGCAGAAACACCGGGCATTGACGCCGATATGAATGTGTATTATGCCTTATACTATGCCGGTGACTGTAACGCGGGCAGCAAAACCATTGCCATAAACCTGCCAAATGACCCTGAGATACATGTAAGCGTTGGCAGTCGCAAATTGCAGCTTAAAAACTCCATGAAGGCCAAGTTCGACAATATCCTGGCGCCCATTGCCAATATGCTTATCGACGAAAGCCAGCGCCACCATATTAAGTTCGACGCTTTTTTTGAGAACACTACTTTTCATGAAGTATCGCATGGCATGGGAGTAAAAATCACCATTACCGGGAAAGGCCCCATGCGCGAAGCCCTGCGCGAGTACTACAGCCCCATCGAAGAAGCCAAGGCCGACATCATGGGCCTCTACCTGGTTACCAAACTTTATGAGATGGGCGAGATTACCAGTGGAGAAGTAATGGACAATTACGTAACTTTTTTTGCCGGCATTTTCCGCTCGAGCCGCTTTGGCGCCAGCAGTGCCCACGGACGGGCCAATATGCTTACGCTGAAGTACTTTGCCGACCGCGAAGCCTTCGTTTATCAGGACAATGGCACCTATCTCGTTAACTTTGAACTCATGCGCGATGCCGTATATTCGCTGCTGGCCGATATCCTTATGGTGCAGGGCGATGGCAACTACGAGGAAGCAAAACGCTGGGTCGATGCCGACGGAATAATGACCGAACAGTTGCGTCAGGACCTCGAAATGGTCAATGCCGCTGGTATCCCTGTGGATATCGTGTTTAAGCAGGGCAAAGACGTGCTCGGATTGTAAGACGATTTGTTTTATACATGGAGGCTGTTCCTTAAAAATGTTTTTCGGAACAGCCTTTTTCTTTTTCTTTTATGAGCAGAGAACAAATAATTCGTAAAACGGCAGAATTTGCCAGGGAAACCCTTGCGGGAGATGGAAGCGGGCACGACTGGTGGCATGTGTACCGGGTGTGGAAAACTGCCGTAAGGATAGGACAGCGGGAGCAAGCCGATCTTTATGTGGTGGAACTGGCCGCCCTGCTGCACGACATTGCCGACTGGAAGTTTCATGATGGTGATGAACTTGCCGCCCCGAAGGCCGCCAGAACCTGGCTTGAAAAATTGAAGGTGGAAGAGGAAATCATTGCCCATGTTTGTGATATTGTTGCAGGGGTTTCGTTTAAAGGGGCCGGGGTAACAACACCCATGCAAACCCTTGAAGGCATGGTGGTGCAGGATGCCGACCGCCTCGATGCCCTTGGTGCCATTGGCATTGGCAGGGCTTTTGCTTACGGCGGCAGCAAGGGGAGGGAAATGCACAACCCCGGCGAGAAACCAGTTCTGCATTCATCTTTCGAAGCCTACAAAAAATCAAAAGGGCCCACCATTAATCATTTTTATGAAAAGCTCCTTTTACTTAAAGATCAGATGAATACCAATGCCGGCAAAGAAATGGCACAGGAGCGGCACCATTACATGGAGCAGTTCCTTCACAGATTTTTTGAAGAATGGGATGGCAATTGCTGAGTATTTGAGAAAATTGCCTGTCCTTCTTTATTCAAAAAGCATTATTTTTACACGCTGCGTTAAACCCTTTGGCTTCAGCGAAGTCACAATCTAAATAACTTAAACCGGTTTTCATGAGAACTATAAAAATAATTGTTGCCCTGGCCTTTTTGACCCAAGCTGTTTTTGCCCAGCAACCATTCGAATTTTCTGAACAAGCTGTAATAGAGCGTCTGCAAAAAGACATTTACACCCTGGCTTCCGATTCATTGGAAGGGCGTGAAGCAGGCACCATTGGCGAACGCAAGGCGGCCGATTACATTAAGGCCCGCATGCAGGAAGCCGGCTTAAAGCCCCTGTTCGGCGAGTCTTACTTTCAGGAAGTACCCTTTCCGGGGGAGTTTCTGGCGGGTCAGGACAATTTCCTTGTAATAGATGGTAAGGAGTATGAGTTTGAAAAAGATTTCTTTGCCATGCCCAATACCGGCAATGCTTCGGCCAATGCGCCAAGTGTATACGCAAATTTCGGACTGGAGGGTGTGGAGGGCATTGACAACTATAAGGACCTTGGCAGTGTGGCCGGCAAAGTGGTGGTGCTCGAATATTATTCGCCTGAAGGTCTGGAAGAAAAACTTGGTATCAACTCGCGCGACGCCCTGGCCAACAAAATTGAACTTGCCATTAAAAAAGGTGCGGTTGGCATCGTTTTGGTCAACAGCCTTTCGTGGCGCACTGACCCGCGCATTAGCCTGCGCATGAACGTGCCCCGCGAAGACATTCCGGTGGTTTTTGCCACCTCTGCAATTGCTGAAATAATAAAAGCCCATTCCGGTATAGAAATTTATATGTCGACTGAGCTCGAACGTGAGATGCATACCGGTATCAATGTGGCCGGCTACTGGGACAACAATGCACCCACAACCGTAATCATTGGCGGGCACTACGACCACCTTGGCTTCGGTGGTTCGGGATCGCGCAACCCCGGCGAACGACTTATTCACCCCGGTGCCGACGACAACGCCAGTGGCACAGCCGGTGTGATTGAAGCTGCCCGATATCTTGTAAACTCCGACCTGAAGAAACACAACTATATTTTTATTGCCTTTACGGCAGAAGAAAAAGGCTTGCTGGGCAGCCGCTATTTTGCCGACAGCGATGCTTACGACATGAAGAAAGCGAATTACATGCTCAACTTCGACATGCTTGGCAGACTCAACGATTACAGCCTGGCGCTGATCGGCACCGGCACCACGCCCATGTGGGAGGATCTCATCGACCGTGCTGCCCCTGAGCATTTCAACATCCGCAAAAGCTCCGGTGGCCTGGGTGGATCAGACCATACCGCATTTTACCTGAAAGACATCCCGGTACTGTTCTTTTTCACTGGCATCCACGACGACTATCACCGCCCCGGCGACACCCCCGACAAGGTAAACTACAAGGGCACGCAGGAGATTCTGAGCTTTGCCTACGACCTGATGCGCCTGATAGAAAATGAAGACCGCCTGGCCTTTACACCCACCCAAACAACCGATACTCGTCGTCGCCGCGCCGATGGCGTTACCCTGGGGCTGATGCCCGACCATGCCTATGAAGCGCAGGGGCTGAAGATACAAGCCGTAATAGACGACCGCCCCGCACAAAAAGCGGGTATACAGAATGGTGACGTGATCATCCGCATCGACGAGGAGGAGATCAAGGAAATACAATCGTATATGCGCGCGCTCGGAAATCTGCAGGCAGGCCGCACCGCCAGCGTTACTGTGAAAAGAGGAGAACAGGAGCTTACCTTCGAAGTGAAACTGTAAAAGAAAGTAGTTCCTGCAAAAGCGGGATGGTTAGGTTTGTTGTTTCGAACCGGAATTTTTAGAAAAGTGACAAAAAAATGACATTTTTCTGAAAAACAGTTGTAACTTTTCTTATCATTTGGTTGACACAAATTAGAAATATCTGTGGCTGAAAAAAGGATTGCAGTGGTTGGCTCGGGGAGCTGGGCCACTGCCATTGTGAAAATTCTACTCAACAATGTAGAGAAGCTTAACTGGTGGGTGCGGGAGCAGGAAATTGCCGAGCACCTGGTAACATGGCACCACAATCCGAAGTATCTTAGCTCGGTATCTTTCGACACCAGCCGTTTGTTTGTTTCAAACGACATTGAAGAAGTGCTCAGGCAATCCGACGTGGTGTTGTTTTGTGTCCCGGCGGCTTTTCTTCACAGTTCGGTGGGTCATGTAAAGCCTTCCCTGCTAAAGGATAAGATTGTGATAAGTGCCATTAAAGGCATTGTTCCTGAATTCAATAGCATTGTGCTCGATTACTTCAGGAAGCAATTCAAACTTCAACCACAGAATTTTGTGGTGGTCAGCGGCCCCAGCCATGCCGAAGAGGTGGCAGCCGAAAAACTCACTTACCTTACGGTGGCATCGCAAACACCGCGTCTGGCGGTGGTTATTGCCGGCCTTTTTTCCTGCAGGTATATTTTTGCTACTACTTCCGACGATATTTATGGCACCGAATACGGCCCGGTGCTTAAAAACATCGTGGCCATTGCCAGCGGCATTGCAGCCAGCCTGGGCTATGGCGATAACTTCCAGGCGGTGCTGATCAGCAATGCCATTCAGGAAATGGAGCGCTTTGTGAAAGCGGTGCATCCCATCGATCGCGACATAAAAAGCCCGGTGTATCTGGGCGACCTGCTGGTGACCTGCTACAGCCGCTTCAGCCGCAACCGAACCTTCGGAACCATGATAGGCAAAGGCTACAGCGTAAAATTTGCACAGGTGGAAATGGAAATGGTAGCCGAGGGGTATTATGCGGCCAAATCCATAAAGGAAATTAACGACGAACTGGGCGTATACATGCCTATTTGTGAATCGGTCTACAATATTCTGTATAAAAACCGTAAACCTTCGGCTGAAATGGCCGAATTAACCGGAAAGCTTTCCTGAGAAAAAGCCCCGGAAAACATCAGGTTCGCCGGGGCTTTTGGTAGGACAACAATTTGTAGTTTACTTAAATTCTATGTTGCTGCGGCGGGTAATTTTTTCGCAGAAGTGGCATTTCAGCCTCAGGTCTTCCTTTTCCACCACAGTAAATCGGGTGGTTACCTGCTCGTGATTGGTAACGCAGTTGGGGTTGAAGCAACGCACAATACCGTTCACATGGTCAGGCGTTTCCACAATTTTCTTGCTGCTTACCTGGAAATCCTTAATTTCAATAATGGAGGCATGGGGAGCAACCAGTGCAATCTTGTTCAGTTCTTCGGGCAGAAAGTATTTGTTGCTCACTTTTATCAGGCCTTTGGTGCCATATTTCTTGCTTTCGAGGTTGGTGGCAAAAAGTACCATGTTGTCGAAGCTGTCGAGCTTCAAAATTCGGATTACCTGGAAAACAGCGTGAGAGGGGATATGGTCAATTACGGTTCCGTTTTCGATGGCCGAGACTTTCAGTTCTTTTATTTTTTCGCTCATTTTTTTATTCGTTTAAGGTTTTTACCTGCATTCATCTAGTGTAAGCCCAGGATAAGAGACATCAGCGCCTGGCGCACATACACCCCGTTCAGGGCCTGTTCAAAATAATAGGCCTTTGGGCTGGAGTCAACGTTTATGTCGATCTCCGTAACTCTTGGCAGGGGGTGAAGCACCCTGAAGTTATCCTTGGTATTTAGGATCATGTCGTGATGCAGATTATACGAATTTTTTATGCGCTCGTATTCCAGCGGATCGCTGAAGCGCTCGCGCTGAATACGGGTCATGTAAAGCACATCGGCATTTGGAATCACCTCTTCCATGTCGGTGTACTGATGGTAGTTGAGGTTTTTTTCCTTAATGTGCATTTTTACCGAACTGGGCAGTTTGAGCTCCAAAGGGGAAACCAGGTGAAAAGTAGTGTTGAAATTGCAAAGGGCGATCACCAGTGAGTGTACGGTGCGCCCGTACTTCAGGTCGCCTACAAAAGCCACATGCAGGTTGTCGAGGGTGCCCTGGGTTTTCAGGATGCTGTAAAGGTCGAGCAGGGTCTGGGTGGGATGCTGGTTGGCTCCATCACCGGCATTGATAATGGGCACCGGGCTGATCTCTGAGGCAAAACGGGCACTGCCTTCAACGGGGTTTCGCATAACGATCAGGTCGGAATAGTTGGCAATGGTCAGAATGGTGTCGCGCAACGATTCTCCCTTTTTTACGGAAGTGTTGCTGGCTTCCGAAAAGCCAATTACCTTGCCACCCAGGCGGTTTACGGCGCTCTCGAAGCTTAGCCGGGTGCGGGTAGAGGGTTCGAAAAACAAGGAGGCTACCACATAATCCTGTAGTATGGTTTGCACCGGGTTCTTCTCAAACTCACGGGCAAGCTCCAAAACGCGCAGCTGCTCTTCCTTGGTGTAATCGTTAATGGAAACGAGACTTTTGTTCTTCATCGTTACTTTGGTTATGGTTTGGGTTTTGAATTTTTTCTTAAATATAGGCAAAAAAAAAGGGGCAACAGCCCCTTTTAAAATTATTTACATCCGCAATCAGCTTTGATCAACTGCTTGGACTTCAGGAAGTCGCAGACAAGCCCGCAGAAGGTTGGAGCTCCGATCTCCTGTAATTCGTATTCTACTTTCACGGTGGGCTTATTGATCTTTATAATTCGGGAAAGATCGATAGGGGTGGCAATAACCACTGCATCGCAGTCGGTATTGTTAATTGTTTTTTCCAGGTCAGCTACCTGCTCATCGCCATAGCCCATGGCCGGCAGCAAGGTACCGATGTTAGGATAAATTTTGAAAGTTTCGGCCAGTCTGCCTACCACAAAAGGTCTGGGGTCAACAAGCTCGGCAGCACCATACTTTTTTGCAGCAACGGTGCCAGCACCAATCTTCATATGGCCGTGGGTTAGGGTAGGACCATCTTCTACTACCAGCACGCGTTTGCCTTTGATCAGCTCGGGCTTGTCGACCGTTAGGGGTGAAGCACCATCAATCACGATTGCATTTGGGCTAACTTTTGCAATATTGTCGCGAACGATTTGAATGCCTTCGGGGCCGGCGCTGTCCATTTTGTTAATGACTACTATGTCGGCCATACGAAGGGTCACTTCGCCTGGATAGTAGTTCAGTTCGTGGCCCGGGCGGTGGGGGTCCACCACAGTCACCATCAGGTCGGGCTTATAGAATGGGAAGTCGTTGTTTCCGCCATCCCAAAGGATCACATCGGCCTCTTTTTCTGCTTCGCGCAGAATGGCTTCATAGTCCACCCCGGAATAAATCACGTTACCGCGCACCACGTGGGGTTCGTATTCTTCCATTTCTTCAATGGTGCACTTGTGCTTGTGCAGGTCTTCCACAGTGGCAAACCGTTGCACCTTTTGAGCAACCAGGTCGCCGTAAGGCATGGGGTGACGAATGGCCACCACCTTAATGCCATGGTCCATAAGTACCTCAATAATGCGGCGCGAGGTCTGGCTTTTGCCGCAGCCGGTGCGAATGGCACCCACAGCAATCAAGGGCTTGGTGCTCTTTATCATGGTTTCCTTGGGGCCGATAAGCAAAAAATCTGCTCCGTTGGCATTTACAATGGCACTAACAGCCATTACTTGCTGGTAGGAAACATCGCTGTAAGAAAATGCACAAATATCCACATCCAACTCCTTGATCAGGCGGGGAAGGTCTTCTTGTGCAAAGATCGGAATCCCTTCGGGATACTGCGCACCGGCAAGTTCTGCAGGGTATTTGCGGCCGTCAATGTCAGGGATCTGCGCAGCAGTAAAGGCAACCACATGGTAATGGTCATTTCCCCGGTAATACGTGTTGAAGTTATGGAAGTCCCTTCCGGCAGCTCCAATAATGATCACATTTTTCCTGTTCTTAGACATAAGATGAGTTTTTATTGTTTAGTGCTTCAATGAGTTTGCCCTTAAAAAATCCCCACAAATTTACTTGTTTAAGTTTTTCCGCCAAGGCAATAGAAATTTTTTTTTGCCGGATGATTCAACCTTTGTCCCGGCCAGAAACCCAAAATGTTTATCCTAAACAGCGGCCACAGGGCTTTTCTGCAGCTGAAATGGAAGAGTGTTGCTCCGTAAAATTTGCCAGCATTTTTTATTCTTTTATTTTTGTAAAAACCAATAAGCGCTAAAAATCAATCCATTTCAAAAATTATGGCAAAAAGTTTTATTCTTACAGTAATAACTTTCGCAGGATTTTTTCTGCAATCTTTTCAGGGTTTGGGCTGCACCAGTGTGCTTGTTTCGCGTGGCGCCAGTGTCGATGGAAGTGTAATGACCAGTTTCTTGTATGATGTGGCGGGCTTTGTGCAACCCCTGCATTTTTATCCCGGCGGAACTTATGAAGCTGGCGACTCGCTCGATATTTTCGGCTTTCGCGAAGGCGAATACCTGGGCCGCATTAAACAGGTGCCCCGCACCTACAAAGTAATTGGCAATATGAACGAACACCAGGTGGCCATTGGCGAAACCACTTTTACCGGGCGCTCCGAGCTGCACGGCGGGCCCGGACTCTTCGACTATGGCAACCTTATCTGGACCACCCTGCAGCGCGCACGCACCGCCCGCGAAGCCATCCTTATTCTCGACGACCTGTCACGAACCTACGGCTACAAAGACACTGGCGAGACCTTTTTCTTTGCCGACAAGGAAGAGGTGTGGATCATGGATTTCATCGGAAAAGGTTCGTATGGTAAAGGCGGTGTATGGGTGGCTGCCCGTGTGCCCGATGGATACATTGCCGCACATGCCAACCAGTCGCGCATCAGAAAAGTTGATTGGAACGATACCGAAAACTGGATGTGGTCGGAAGATGTGGTAGACTTTGCCCGCGAAAGGGGCTGGTTTCAAGGCGATCGCGCCGATTTCAGCTTCCGCGAAGCTTACGACCCCATTTCACTGCGGTCGCTGCTGCTGTGCGAAAGCCGGGTGTGGAGCGTTTACAACCGGGCGGCACCTTCGCAACAATTTTCGGCCGACTATTGGCGCGGGGTGCCCGAGGCCGAGCCCTATCCGCTGTTCATCAGGCCCGATGAGAAAATTAGTGTGGAAGGCATGATTGCCCTGGTGCGCGATCATTTTCACGATACGCCCTATTATACCCGCGAGGGTTTTGCCGCCGGCCCCTACGAAAGCCCATATCGCTGGCGCCCCGTGGTATTCTCGCTCGAAGGCGACACCATGCAGTATTCGTGGGAGCGCCCCATTTCGCAGCCCCAAACAGCCTTTTCTTTCGTGACCCAGTCGCGCAACTGGTTGCCCGATGCCGTGGGTGGCATTTGCTGGTATTCGGTCGACGACACTTACTCTACCGTGTTTGTTCCGCTTTATATGGGCATGAACAGGATGCCCGTTTCTTATCGCACTGGCTCGCCCATTGCGTTCGACTGGAACTCCGCTTATTGGGTCTTCAATAAAGTAGCCAACCATGCCTATCCGCATTACAGCTTGATGATCCCCGAGATTCAGAAGGTTCAGCTCGAGCTTGAAAGCCGTGCCCATGCCATGTCGCGGGCTGCCGACCAGGCCGCAAAGGCGCTTTATGAAACCGATCCCCGAATGATGCACGAATACCTGAGCGACTTCAGTGTGAACCTGGCCGAAGGCGTGGTAGAGCGCTGGCGCCAACTGGGGTTTGATCTCTTTGTGAAATACAACGATGGGTATATCCGCCCAACGGACTCGGTTAGCTCATGGCCCAACGGCATGGATTATCCTGACGATTTTAAAAAGAGGGCCATTGAAGAAAGGCCCGGGTATTACGACGTGAAGCACCGCATGGCCGGCGAGCCTTTGAAGTAAGATATTGCTTTTTATCAGTAAGGGAAGTTTCTGCCTGTCAGGAATTTCCCTTTTTTAATTGGAATCGGACTACATATTTACTAACTTTGTAAGTAAACCAAAAATCCCATTGAATGAAAAAATTATTTTTACTATTGCTGGTAGCGGGCTTTATGACAGCCTGTGCCGGACAAGGCGGCCGCCAGGCCGAAGAAGTGCAGGCGCCTGTTGAGCTGGAAGCCGAACTGGAAGAAGCACTGGAAAAAAACATTGAGCTGAACGAGCGCATAGAAGAACTCGAAAGCGAACTCGACAGTTTGTTGAACAATCTTTAAAAAAGGAGAACGAAGATGAAAAAGATATTTTTATTTGCCGGCGTAATGCTGGTGTCGGTGGCATTGCTTGCCCAGAACCCGCGCTCGCAGCAGGGCCAGGGAAGAGAAAAACAGGAAGAAGTAAAGGAGCAAGGTCAGCAGCGCGCGCAGCAAGGCCGTGAGCAAGCCGAACAAGCCACGGCCCGGGAACGCGCCCAGCAAGGTGTGGAGCAGGCCGAAAGGCAAGTGGAGCGTGCCGAGGAAGGCCTGGAGCGTGCCGAAGAAGGTCTGGAGCGTGCTAAGGATGCCAGAGAGCAGGTCGAAGGTCGTGGTCATGCCTATGGCCGCGATAAAGGTGGCCTGAGTGGCCGCGACTTCGGTCAGGCACGGGCCGCTGCTGCACGTACCAAAGAAGAAAAGGAAGAAGTAACGCGCGAAGTGGCCCTTGAAGTGGAAGAAGGCGTGCGCCGCACCAAAACACGGGTGGAGGAAGCCCGCGAAGTGCTGGAAGAAAGGGTGAAGAACCGCGAGATTTCGGAAGAAGAATTCGAGAAAAGGACCCGCCGCATTGAGGAAATCGAAGAGGAAGTTATGCGTATTGAAGAAATGCGCAAAGAAACCGAACGGGTTATTCGTGAGCGTCTGCCTGAAGTAGAACGCCAGCGGCTTTAGCATTAGATAAAAATATAACGATTCCCCGGATTGCATTGCAGCCCGGGGTTTTTTCTGAAACGATATGGCAATGAAAGACTTTTGGGATCAGCGATATGCCGAGGAGGGCTTTGTGTATGGCCACGAACCCAACGAATTCTTTCGCAGGGAGATAGAAAAGCTCATACCCGGACGGCTTTTGCTACCCGGCGAAGGGGAGGGGCGCAATGCCGCCTTTGCCGCCTCGCTGGGTTGGGAGGTTGTGGCATTTGATCAGAGTATTCAGGGCAAGAAAAAGGCCATGGAACTGGCAAAACGGAATACCGTAAGTTTTGACTATCTGGTGGCCGACATTGAAGCCTTCAGTGCCGAAGAAGAAACATTCGATTGCCTGGCGATTATCTTCGTTCATTTCCCCGAAAGGGAAAGAAAAAGGCTGCACCAAAAGTTGCTTGCTTTTTTAAAACCTGGCGGAACCTTTATAATGGAGGTTTTTTCAAAGGATCAACTGGGCAGAAAATCAGGCGGGCCGCAGCACCCCGAATTGCTTTACACCGAACAAGATATGACCGAAGATTTCGGGCATTTGAAAGAATTGCAGATTGCTGCCACTGAAACACAGCTGAAAGAAGGGCGTTACCACGAAGGAACGGCAGCAGTGATAAGGCTTACCGGAAGGAAGTAATTTTCCGCCAAATTTCCCTAATTTTGCAGCCTGAAAAATTGTACCGCGCATGAAGGTTGAAGAAAAGATTTTACAGGCAGTAGCCGAAATTATTAAGGAGCAGTTTGGGCAGGAAGCCCCTGCCGCCACCCTTACCCTGCAAAAAACCCGCAAGGAATTCGAAGGAGATTTCTCCTTTGTGGTGTTTCCCTTTGTGAAAATGGCCCGCCGCTCGCCCGAGCAAACCGCTGAGGCCATTGGTAATGCCTTGCTCGAAAAATTGCCTGAAATAAGTTCCTTTAATGTTATAAAGGGCTTTCTGAACCTGAGCCTGGACGGGCTTTACTGGCTCGAATTTCTCAGCCGCGAAATGAACAATGTACGCTTCGGCCTGCGCGATCAACAGGGGGGAGCGCCCGTTGTGGTAGAGTATTCTTCGCCCAACACCAACAAACCCTTGCATTTGGGTCACATCCGCAATAATTTGCTGGGTTATTCCGTGGCCTGCATTCTAGAAGCTGCCGGAAATAAAGTACACAAAGTAAACCTGGTAAACGATCGCGGCATTCACATTTGCAAATCTATGCTTGCCTGGATGTGCTTTGGCAATGGCGAAACGCCGGCCTCTTCGGGCAAAAAGGGCGACAAGCTTGTTGGCGAGTATTATGTGCGCTTCGAAACAGAACTTCGTTCCCAGGTGAAAAAAATGATGGAAACCAGTGGAATAAGCGAAGAGGAAGCCCGCAAGACTGCTCCGCTTATGCTCGAAGCCCAGGAATTATTGCGCAAATGGGAGCTTCGCGACGAGGAGACCCTTTCCATTTGGGAAAAAATGAATGGCTGGGTGTATGAAGGCTTCGATGCCACCTATAAGAGGCTGGGCGTGAATTTCGACAAAGTGTATTATGAGTCGGAAACCTACCTTCTTGGAAAGGACCTGGTAAACGAAGGACTTGAAAAGGGCGTGTTCGTCAGGCGCGCCGATGGCTCCGTTTGGGTTAACCTCACCAGCGAAGGCCTTGATGAAAAACTGCTGCTTCGTGCCGATGGCACCTCGGTTTATATGACACAGGATTTGGGCACCGCCCAACTCCGTTTTGACGACTTCAAGGCCGAAAAGATGATCTATGTGGTGGGCAACGAGCAGAATTACCATTTCGATGTGCTGCAAAAAGTGCTGAAAAAACTGGGCAAGCCTTTTGCTGATTCAGTTTTTCACCTGAGCTACGGCATGGTAGAATTGCCCGAAGGTAAAATGAAATCGCGCGAAGGCACCGTGGTCGATGCCGACGATCTGATGGACGAAATGGTAGAAACAGCCCGTCGCACCACCGAAGAGCTTGGCAAGACCAAGGATTTTAACGAAGAAGAAAAAGCCAGGCTGTTTTATATTATTGGCTTGGGAGCCCTCAAGTATTTTATTCTCAAAGTCGATCCCAAAAAGAACATGCTCTTCAACCCGGCCGAGTCTATCGATTTCAACGGCAACACCGGGCCATTCATTCAATACACCCATGCGCGCATTCGCTCCATATTGCGCACGGCAGGGCAGGAGCAGGTAGAAGCCATACAAATCAGGATGCCGGCCGATAAACTAAACCTCCGCGAACGAAACCTGCTCAGGACCCTCAATGAGTTTCCGCAGGTGGTGGCTGAAGCCGCCGCCGAACTCAGTCCGGCCCAGATTGCCAACTTCACCTTCGAGCTTTGCAAGGAGTTCAACCAGTTTTACCACGAGCACAGTGTGCTCAACGAGCCCGACGAGCAGGTTAGCGACTTTCGCATTAAACTTTCGCAACTAACCGCCATAACCATTAGCAATGCCATGGGCTTGCTCGGAATTGAAGTGCCCGAGCGTATGTAGGTCCTTATTTCCCTTTCGGGGAAAGAAAAACCCGCCTTTGAAAGAACAGAGGCGGGTTTTTTAATATCATCTATGCAGTTAATCTTTTTTCTTTCTTAGGGTCATGGCTTGTACGTTGCCTTCGTTGTCGGTCGAGCGCCAAACCTGTTTGTTGCGGGTAGAGTC
>JAHYJD010000186.1 GCA_019429365.1 Bacteroidales bacterium
AAAGCTTACCGCGAAGTGGATTCATTTGAAGTATAATTTTGAAACAGAAAAAATAATGGTCACCTGCTTTTCGTAAGGTGACCATTTTGTGTTTGAGATTAGCTAAAATTAAATCGAGTAGGGTAAAGATAGGATAATATTGTTTATCCCATCTTTATCCCTCTCACAGAACCGTGCGTACGGGCCTCGTACACGGCTCCTGTTAAACCTTATTCAGCACAAAATTATAGTACTGGTGCAATGTGTTGGTCGTTACCTTCTCCATGTTGAACAGGTGTTGTTCATCGAACCACGTGTTTGGTAATGCCATGTGGAGCAGCGGGCAGCTTGAGTTGCGCCACCTTGTGACCGATATTTTCTCGAAACTGCCCTTGTACCCCATTCGCCGGAGTTGCTTGTGCAAGCCCTTCCAGCTTTTCCATGATTTCATTATCATCATACGCAGCCGCCGACGCACCCACGACATTAAATTTAGGAACAACTTCTTGCACAGCGCCGCCCGGTAATACATCGAGTAACCTTTCAGCAGGAAGTTTAGTTCCGTCAAATAATAATCCAACTTGTACCCCTGATTGCGGGGCGTGAGTTTCCTGACTTTCTCCTTAAACTTACGGATACTCTTTTCTGAGGCTGATACTCCATAATTGTGGATTTTGAAGCCCAGATAAGGTATTCCTTTGTCCAGGTTGGTCAGGTGGGTCTTTTCCTTGTTTACTGTCAGTTTGAGTTCTCCTTCGAGATATTTTGTGGCTATCGCCCTGTATCTCCCGGCTTCGCCCTTACTGGTTGCAAACACCAAAATATCATCGGCGTACCGGACTATCCGTATCCCAAGGGTTTTCATGTACTGGTCGAACTTGTTCAGATAAATGTTGGTCAGCAACGGCGAGATTATCCCGCCCTGCGGACTTCCTTTCTCTGTTGGTTCGAACTTTCCCTTGTCAACAATCCCTGATTTCAGAAAACTGTCGATGAGCTTCAATACTTTTCCATCGCTTACTTTCTCGTTTACCGATGATAGTATCAATTGGTGGTCGAGTGTGTCGAAACACTTCGACAAGTCCATATCAACTACATGGTCGAGGCCATAATGACGGGTAAAGCGTTCGGCTTTGGCTATGGCATGGTGTGCCGACCTGCCCGGCCGGTAGCCATAGCTCGATGGATGGAATTCCGGTTCGAAAATGGGTTGTAGCACATTCAGCAGTGCCTGCTGTACTACCCGGTCTTTTACAGTGGGTATGCCCAGCGGGCGTTTGCTCCCATCTTCTTTGTCGATGTAAACACGTTTTACTGCCTCTGGCTTGTAAGTGCCAGTCCGCAGTTCCTCATGGATTTGGCACAGGTTCGCCGTTAAGTGCTCTTTAAAGTCTTTTGCACTTATCCCGTCTATTCCGCTTGTCTTGCCCCCTTTGTTTCTTCTGACCTTATCAAAAGCCTCTAAAAGGTTCGCACGCGAATAAACTTTGTCGATTAAACTGTACCATTTGCGCATTTTGTAACTCCTTCTTTGCAGTGGAAAACATGATATCCTGTTGGTGGTGGCTGGCTCTTTGTTCCCAAAGCCTTTCCGGTGTTTTTAGCCTGTGGCAATCTGCCGGAAAATAACTCTGGTACTGAACGCTCGCACGGATTTGCAGTGAAGTATGCTCGTCACAGCTTCCTTCTGCAAATTCCTGCAGGTATTGCAACCTGCATTGTCTTTGCTTTAACCTCCACTTTGCAATAAAATGCCTCCATCTTTGGTTTAACTTCGCCCCTTTGCACCTGCTAACACCTTTTGAGTGTAAACAGTCCCTGCAACCATTGTTGCGCCAATTTGTGCAAGGTCATCCGTGTTTTACCCTCCACCATATTACTACGGCTTCTCAGGAACGGACTTTATCACTACTACGGACTCATCTGCCACCTTCACCCTCTTAACAAATCCTTGTCTCTCAACTTGTTTCTGCTTAGTCCTCTGTATCAAAATACAAGAACAAAGGTAAAGGCTTCCCCCGTTAAGCAAACTATCCTGTACCGTAACGCATCCGTTATAACGTTCAGCCGTATCCGGATTTCGGGCTTCGGCACTTTTTGCAACCTTACCCCGACTGACCGCCAAAATCGGTTTACTCTCGCTATGTTCACAGTACTTACTAAGCCTTCCTTCAAACCCTGCCGTTACCAGCAGCGCTCTTGGCTTCGTATTGCCTTCCCTCCGGTAAGGCGGCGCAGCTATCTTTCAAGCTGCCGGATTGGTTTGCATGCAGGGCAATCGGGTAGATGGTCAGTGAGATAATTTACTATCTCACTGATGCACCTCCCACACCACCGTACGTACCGTTCGGTATACGGCGGTTCTTTAATTACACTCTCACTTGCTTATAGTATTCGGTGAAGAAAATATAACCTGCCTGTTTTAACCGGTCATTGGTTACACTTCTGGACAGAATTGGACTTTTAGCCGTCCGCCAATACGACTTTCGGGTATTGGCATATTCCCATGCTTTGTATTTTTCGATAC
>JAHYJD010000187.1 GCA_019429365.1 Bacteroidales bacterium
CCCTTGACGGCCGCCTGCTGGACAAAGGCATTTTCAGGAATCAAACCCTGGGAGAGAATGTTCAAACCCTCAGCCTGCCCCCCGAGCCTGGCTTGGTGCTACTTACCCTGGTTTTCGAAAACAGATTTTTTGTAACAAAACAAATAATTAAGCTTTAGCGATCCAATGATGGCAACAGGCAAAATGCAATAATTACACAAGGAAAATTATGATCATTTACAGCAACAACAACATTCACAAATGGGCCTGGTGGCGAAAGAAAAGCAAATTTCTCTTTTGTGTCAGCTCAGGACTGGTTTTTGGGACAGGTGTTACCTTGCTCACGCTGATCCTTAAACTGTTGCGGGAAGGCGGTATGGATGTTACAAATTCCTGCCTTGCCGTTTTTGGGGGCAGTTTTGTTGCTGGAGCCCTGTTCAGCATCATTCTCTGGTATCAGAACGACGACCGCTACCGCGAATACCTCAGGAAAAAGCAAACAGAGGAATAATGGCATTTCAGCAAAAAAACAGCCTTTTCGGTGATTCATTCCCCGAAAGGGCTTTTACTTTTTCCCCTTACGGGAAACTATTTGTAACTTTATGTTTCATTTCCAAATTGAACCATCATCCGGCACATAAAATTTCAAAAACACTCAAACTATGAAGAGAATCTTTACCCTGATTTTTGTTGCTTCAGCCCTTTTTGCCCAAGCCCAGTATGCCACACCCGGCACAGGCGTGCGCTGGGACCTTGAAACCCTGGCCGAGAACTCGGGCGGGGTGGTGTTTGAAAACAACGGCCATTACGAACTCAATGGCAGTGTGGTGATCAGCGCCAACGACACCCTCGAGATACTGACCGACCTTACCCTTTTGCTTCACGACCTTTCGTACATCGAGTCGTATGGCGTGTTTATTGTCGATGCGCCCAACCAGGCAGTATTTTCGGCCATCGACCCCGAATCGACCGGTACCAAATGGCGCGGCATCCGCCTCTATGAAGGCCATTACACCTACCTGCGCAACGCAACCTTCGAATATGGCGGCGGAATAAAGATTAACAATGGGGGCACCTTCCATATGGATGCCTGCACCCTTCGCTACAACTATTACCTGGCCGGTTCAACCAGTGGATCGCTGGCTTCGGGCGGAGCGCTCGACATTTCAGGACCCGCCACCATTGAAAACTGCTCGATTTACTCCAACCAGCGCGCAGCCATCGCTTCCGCCTCCAACGTAGCCAGTCCGATCATTTTCCGTAACAATTACCTTTTCGGCAATACGACCGAAAACTCCAACCGCCCACAAATCAATCTGGGCCCTGCCGGACCCGGAAATACCACCCATATTGTGGGTAATACCGTAATCGGCAATGGCTTTGTTCAGTCGGGTGGCATCGCCTACTCTTCCCTGCTGGGCGTGGCCGGCGATGTGGTGATCGACTCCAACTACGTGGAAGCCAACCGCTATGGCATTACCATTACCGGAAGTGGAATGAATGGCTGGATACGCCACAACACCCTGATCGACAACAACATTCAAAACAACCCTGCCCTGGGCGGCAGCGGCATCAACCTTACGGCCAGTGCTGCGGCGGCCTATCAGCACGTGATGGTTACCGGCAACATGATTGAAGGCAACCTCTGGGGCATTACCATCATTGGCTACCCGGTGGTAAACATGGGCAACAACGACCCCGAAAACTACAATCCGGGCCTCAATGTTTTCAGCGGAAACGGAAACGGCGGTGTAACCTACGATCTGTACAACAACGGCCCTGTGAACCAGATGGCAATGGGCAACCTGTGGGATGTGGCGGTGCAGGATGCCGAAAGCATTGAAACCGTGGTGACCCACCAGGCCGACGACCTGGCCCTGGGACTGGTAACCTTTATGCCTGCTGCACAAAAAGTGACTTTCTCGGCCACCGGTTCGGGCAGCCTCCCGCTCGAAGGCGTGAGCATTGCCATTGAAGGCTGGGATGACGAACTAATTACTGATACAGAGGGCCTGGCCGAATTGCTGACCATGCAGGGCAGCTATAGTTTCACGGCTTCCCTGGAAGGATACAACGACTTTGTGGGCACCTTCGAACTGGGTGCCACCACCCTGCTGGTTCCCATTGAAATGGTGGAAACTACATATACTCTCACCTTTGCAGTAACCGATGGTACCGAGCCATTGCAAGGCGCCATGATTGCCATTAACGAAGAGGAACTGCTTACAAACGAGGATGGCATAGCCAGCATTGACCTGTTGCCCGGCGAATACTCGTATGAAGTGAGCCTCGATGGTTATGAAACCTTCGCTGGAAACATAAGCATTATCGACGCTGATGTTACCTTAGATGTAGAGCTGGAAGTTATGGAATATTCAGTGAACTTTATTGTGACAGTAAACGGCAATCCCCTCGAAGGCGCGAGCATCGAAATTGCAGGTGAAACCCTCACCACCGATGCCAATGGTGAGGCCACCCTCCTATTGGTCAACGGCTCCTACCCCTACGAAGTAACCGCCACTAACC